>JBDLUB010000023.1:0-13278 GCA_039805525.1 Pseudomonadota bacterium
CTTGAGCCGCACGAATGAGTAACTCGGACTGACTAAATGGGGGATCCAAGAAAATTAACTGGGCTGACTGATCATCGGCACGCTGTAAATAAGAAACTCCATCCCCATGAAGGATTTTTACCTCCCCGCGAATTGGATAAGAATTGAGGAGCTGATACTGAGTCAGGATCTGGTTATAGACTCGTTTATCTTTCTCGATCATTATGACCTCATCGGCTGATCGGGAAGCGGCCTCAAAACCAAGAGCCCCAGAACCAGCAAACACATCAATTGCTTTTAAGCCACTGAGGTCTCGGCCCAACCAATTAAAAAGCGTTTCACGAACCCGATCAGAGCTAGGGCGCAAATCCTGTTGATCCAAAACTTGAATCTGCCGGCTGCGCCACACACCACCAATAATCCGAATTCGGTGGCTCAGTGCCAATTAGGGTGTACCCCCAACGAGGACACTAATCATTCTGCGCATATCTAAGTGGCGTTTAAATGCATTACTCACATCATCCTTTTTGACCGCTGCGACTTGTTGTGTCCAAATATCGAGGGTGTTCAGTGGCAATTGATTCCAAGTAATTGCTGAAAGATTATCAAGCAATTTGCGATTGCTATCGAGTCGCAATGGATAGCCATTGATTAAGTTTGCTTTGGCAGCGGCTAATTCTGCATCGCTTGGGCCGTCTTCAATAAAGCGTGCAATTGTTTCTTGCAACACATTTAGAGCTTGTTCTGCCTGATCATTACGGGTTTGCAAGCCTGCCTCAAACGTCCCGGTATCACGCCCCGGCTGAAAGTAACTAAATACGCTATATGCAAATCCACGCTTATCTCGAACCTCACCAACCAAACGTGATACAAAGCCCCCGCCACCCAAAACATAGTTTCCAACAAGCAAGGGGAAATAGTCAGGATTGTCGCGAGTGATGGCGGTCATACCCATCGCAATATGGGTTTGCTGTGTTTGGAATGGAATTCGGATCAGGCGCTTGGATTGAGGTTCTATTGGTGAGCGCTCCAAAGGTGGTAATGCGGGAATGACTGGTCCCTGAGCGGGCAATGCATTAGTAATTTGTTCGGCGATCTGCCTTGCTCTGGCTGGATCAACATTACCCACAATGTTCACAATGACTCGGTCTTGACGATAGAAATCCTGATGAAATCGCTTTAGGTCGCCCTCCTTGATTGCTGCAATCGATTCAACACTAGGGGATTGTGCCAACGGGTAACTTCCGAATACCTCTTGGCGAAACCGTTTTTGTAGAACGACTTCCGGCTTCGTATCGCCCTCCTGAATCGCAGCACTAATGCGCTGCTTCTCCCGT
This sequence comes from Pseudomonadota bacterium, assembly GCA_039805525.1. Taxonomy (GTDB): domain Bacteria; phylum Pseudomonadota; class Gammaproteobacteria; order Burkholderiales; family Burkholderiaceae; genus Polynucleobacter. Next base: position 1,317 of record JBDLUB010000023.1, read on the forward strand.
ATCAAAATCGATGGATCAAAGATAGGCTTCGATACGCTAGCCACTAAAAGTTGTAGGAGTGGATCAAAAATATCAGTTTTGCTAAGTGACCGAGCACGCACAATAGCTCTTTCACCTGTAGCAGACGCACTAATACTGGCTCCTAACTCTGCAATTGCATCTGCCTGTTGGGCCTCATTCAAAATGCCGCCCTGCCACTCAATACCGCGGGTAAGCATGGCAGCGGTCAACGATGCTAAACCACTTTGATCTTTTGGGTCATAGCGACTTCCCGCATCAATACTAATTTCAATATCGACCATTGGTATGGTGTTCGTTTGAATCAAATAGGCTTTCGTACCATTGCTTAAGGGAATCGCTTGGATTGGTAATACTGCATGAGCCGAAACCGCAAATAACGTTACGATCGAGAGGATTAGTCCTTTAAAAACATGATGGATGCGATGCATTGTGTTCCCTTTTAATGGCGCAAACTACCTGACATTCCACGCGGCTTCGCAAGCATTGAGCGTGGCTGGGGATCTAAAGTCACAATGGTTAAACCATCGCTGACAAAATACGTATTAATTGCGCGCTGGATTTGATCCGATTGAATCAACTGAATTCGCTCAATCATGCGATCTAAGTCACGCCAAGAGACATCAGCCATCTCTGAACTACCAATCTCCATGGCTTGAGCAAAAATTGAATCACGTTTATATATTTGTGAAGCAAGCAATTGCGCTTTGATACGCTTTAGCTCCAATTCAGTAACACCTTGATTAGCAATGTCTCCTAGGGTCTTCATAATGCCTCTCTCAAGATCTTGTACTGTTTGGCCTTTGGCCGCTGTTGCAGCAATCACAAAAAGCTCTGGCCCACGGCTAATTAGTTCGTAACTTGCCACAGCGCTATTCGCCAGTCGTTGATTGCGTACCAACTCGCGATTTAACCGTGAGTTATCGTGCCCACTCAAGACGGCAGATAAAACAAGTAAGGCATACGGATCTACTTCATCCATTTTTTTTGGATCAAGCTTAGGAGCCTTCCATCCCATCATGATTTGTGGGCTCTCGGCTGGGGCCTTCAAAACAGCGCGCTTCTCACCTTTTTGCTCAGGTTCGACCTGAGGTTTACGCTCTGGTAATTTTTTTGCTGGTATGGGTCCGTAGTACTTTTCAACCAATGCTTTGACTGCCAATGGATTGACATCACCCGCCACCACAACCACGGCATTATTCGGTGCATACCAATCGCGATACCACTGCCGCGCATCGGCAGGCTGCATATTTTCTAAGTCATTCATCCAGCCGATGATGGGATGTCGGTATGGAGAACTCATAAATGCCGTTGCCATGAGTAACTCACGCATCAAACTCGATGGATTATCTTCAGTACGTAAGCGTCGCTCTTCCATCACCACCTGAAGCTCTCGCCCAAACTCCTCATCGGAAAACTGCAGATTTGCCATCCGATCGGCTTCAAGCCTCATCACTTCGGCGAGCTTTGATTTCTCAATCTGCTGAAAATATCCGGTGAAATCTCTCGCTGTAAAGGCGTTCTCTCGTCCGCCCACAGCGGCTACCATCTTTGAAAACTCACCTGATTTGACTGTTTTGGTTCCCTTGAACATCATGTGCTCAAGTACATGGGCAACGCCGGTTTTTCCATTCACCTCATCCATCGATCCGGCGCGATACCACACCATATGTGCAACCGTGGGTGCACGATGATCCTGGCGAACGATCAGGCGCAAACCATTCTTGAATCGATACTCATGCGTATCTGACTGAGTTGCAAAAGTATTCCCCGAAACAGGCAGGCAGATAGCAGTCAAGGCAATCAATGCTGGCTTGATGGCTCTCAATATTGGATTGCTAAACTGGAGTTTCGCTATCATGAATGGTTTGGATGCATAAATTATCTAGTTAAGATCACTCTTTTGGATTGTATCGACAATGTTTGGTTTACGTAAAACGCTTAGTTCACTCTTTACTCGTCACCGAGTGGATGAAGCCTGGTTTGATCATTTAGAAGAATTGCTGATCAAAGCCGACGTTGGAGTTTCGACATCAACTGCTTTAATAGCTAGTCTACGCAAATCCGCCAAACAGCATTCCATTACAAATTCTGAGGATTTAAAGGCAGTTCTGGTTGATGAGCTCAGCCATCTTTTGAGCGACCTAGAGCCCCCTGAAAATCCTTTAAGCCAAACTGCGGCACATGCCAAGCCTGAAGTTTGGCTGATTGTAGGGGTCAATGGTGCTGGCAAAACCACATCAATCGGAAAACTATGTCATCACTTTCAAGCTCAAGGAAAGTCGGTGCTCCTCGCTGCTGGGGATACATTTCGAGCCGCAGCGCGTAATCAACTCAAGGAATGGGGCGAGCGTAATCAAGTGCAAGTGCTCAGCCAAGAGAGCGGCGATGCAGGTGCGATTGCCCATGATGCAATTCAGGCTGCTCTATCACGGCAAGTTGATGTTGTACTAATTGATACCGCTGGCCGACTCGCTACTCAAGCGAATCTGATGGAGGAGTTAAAAAAGGTCAAGCGAGTCATTTCCAAGTTAATCCCTGATGCCCCCCATCAAATTGTCTTGGTCCTTGATGGCAATACGGGTCAAAATGGAATTGCCCAAGTTTTGGCATTTCGGAACGCGATTGGGCTCCACGGTCTAATTGTCACAAAATTAGATGGTACGGCCAAAGGTGGGGTGGTTTGCGCACTTCGTAAGGAGCTGGAAAACCCCTCCCAAACACAAGGCCCAAAAACCTATGTCTACGCCCTTGGCAAGGGCGAGCAATTGGGTGATTTGGAGTTATTTTCAGCTAAGGCTTATGCTCAAGAGCTTGTAGAATAGCTATATAAATCAATATCTTGTAGATTATTAGATGAATTAGCACTCTCTTGACAAGAGTGCTAAAATGACCCAATCTAAACTCAATTTAATTTTTTAACGATGACTTTGAATACCATCATGAATACACGAAAAACGGGCTCGTCTAGCATTGCTCTCGCAATGCCAGCTCTACCAGCCTTGGGAGTCGGTACGATTGATGCCTATTTGGCACACATTAATCGCCTACCGATGTTAAGTGCTGCCCAGGAATACACCTTGGCGCAGGAATATCGCCGCTCCGATAATTTAGATGCTGCGCGACAACTGGTTTTGTCTCACTTACGACTGGTTGCGTCTGTTGCTCGTCAATACTTAGGTTACGGCATTCCGCATGCTGACCTCATTCAGGAAGGCAATATTGGTTTAATGAAAGCAGTGAAACGCTACGACCCCAATCAAGGGGTACGACTCGTTTCGTATGCCATTCACTGGATCAAAGCGGAGATCCATGAATATATTCTAAAAAACTGGCGCTTAGTCAAAGTAGCAACGACCAAAGCGCAACGCAAACTTTTCTTCAATCTACGCAGTAATAAGCTATCAGCGAATGCCTTGAGCAATGATGAAATTGAATCATTGGCAAAAGCACTGGATGTTCGTGGTGCCGATGTCAAAGAAATGGAAATGCGTCTTGCCGGGGGAGATGTCTCGATCGAGGGGGATAGCCAAGACGAGGAAAGCTTTGCGCCAATTCATTGGCTCAGTGATGAAAGCCAAGAACCAACTGCCGTTATTGAGCAAAACGAATCCTACTCCTTGCATGGTCCAAAACTCATGCAAGCACTTCATACTCTAGATGAGCGCAGTCGTGCGATTGTTGAAAGTCGTTGGTTAGCAGTCAATGCAGAAGGCCAAGGCGGTAAGACCTTGCATGATCTTGCTAAGGAATTTGGGATCTCTGCTGAACGGGTGCGCCAGATAGAGGTCGCTGCTTTTAAGAAGTTGCGTACACTCTTAAAAGATGAAAACCCAAGACTTCACTAAGACTTATTGAAGTAACAGTTTTAGGTCATGGGCAATCGGCTCAGCACCTTGCCCATGCTTGATATAGAGGCGTAAATTACCGTTCGGATCAAACACATAACTTCCGGCGGTATGGTCCATGGTGTAATTTTTAGGATTACTGCCCGGCACCTTGTTGTAATAGACCTTGAAATCCTTGGCAACCTTAGCAAGCGCCTCATCGTTAGCCGGTCTCAGCCCAATAAATCGGGGATCGAAAGCAGGGGGGTATTGCGCCATTAGTTCTGCAGTATCTCGCTGTGGATCAACTGTAACAAAAATAACTTGTACCCGATCGGATAATGGTCCCAAGGTTTTCATGACTTCTTGCATTTCAACTAATGTCGCAGGACAAACATCTGGGCAATGGGTATAGCCAAAGAAGATTAACACTGCCTTACCTTTGAAATCAGCCATGGTTTTCACCTGACCATTGGGATCTAAAAGTTCAAAATTAGAACCAAACGATTTACTGCCAGTAATATCGACGTTCTTAAAGCTAGGCTTTGAACACGCGGCCAATAAAAATACAGCGAATAAAAGAGCTATTTTTTTCATGCGCTATAAATAATGATCGATCAAGATAGCAGCAAACAATAGAGCTAAATAAGTAATTGAATACTTAAATGTCTTGCGAGCCAATTGATCGCTATAGTGTTGATAGAGGCGGATTGCATACATCACAAATATACCGCTAAGAATTAAAGCGGATACCAAATAGAACAAGCCACTCATTCCATAAACATAAGGAAGGATCGTGGCTGCCAATAAGATGAGTGTATAGAGCAAGATATTGAGTAAGGTAAATCGCTCACCATGGGTGACTGGCAACATTGGCAAGCCTGCCTGAACATAATCTTCGCGTCGATAAAGTGCCAATGCCCAAAAATGCGGTGGGGTCCACACAAAAATGATGAGCACCAATAACCATGCTTCTGCTGATAATTGATTAGTAACGGCTACCCAACCCAATGCAGGTGGCATGGCACCAGAAAGTCCACCAATTACGATGTTTTGGGGCGTTGCTGGCTTTAAGAACCAGGTATAAATGACGGCATACCCCACAAAGGTCGCAAACGTAAGCCACATCGTCAGTGGATTCGTATAAATCCACAGAACCGCCATCCCCGCGGCTCCCAAAATGCAAGAGAAAATAATAATTTGCCAGGGAGTAATCTCGCCCGTTGCCGAGGGGCGCCATGCAGTTCGACGCATTTTGGCATCAACCGCCTGCTCAATTAGACAGTTCACCGCAAATGCCGCGCCCGCTAACAACCAAATGCCGATCGATCCACCAATTAATATCGACCAGGGAACCATCCCAGGGGTTGCTAAAAACATGCCAATAATGGCACAAAATACCGCGAGCTGAGTGACTCTTGGCTTAGTTAGTACCCAATACTGTCTCCAGCGAGGCATAGGAGGACGAACAAAATCAGTGCTCATGCAGACCCTCGCTGGGGCGGCTTACCGGATAAAAAATAGTTATTACTCCACGCACTTAAACGCACCAAGCAAAATAAAATAGCTGCCGCACCACCGGTGTGCAACAACGCGGCTACTAATGGCCATTGAAAGACCACATTGGATATACCGGTTGCGATTTGCAAGGCAAGCAATGCAACGATCGCTTTCCCCCAAAATTGAACCTTTGGTTCAGGATGTCGAATTACTTTTATAGCCACGAAGAGCAAAACAGTAGAGGCAAAAATAGCACCAACACGATGGGTCCAGTGGATTGTGACTAGTGCTGCCATTGGGATCATCTCGCCCGATTTAGCCTCACCCAAGTCGCGCCATAAGAAAAATGCATTTTGCCAATCCATATTGGGGTACCAAACACCCATACAAGTTGGAAAATCAGGGCAAGCCAACACAGCATAGTTGGTGCTGACCCAAGCCCCTAGAAAAATTTGAGCAAAGAGCGCAACAATAGCGATTAGTACGAGGCCACCAGATAGGCTTGATATTGTCTTGGAATCATTTGAATAGCGAACATCGTTTCGTTGCGCGAACCACACCATGCTGGCAAATAAGATCAATGCCAAAATGAGATGCATGCTAACAATGATTGGTTGGAGCTTGAGGGTCACAGTCCAAGCTCCAAATGCACCTTGCAAACAGACGAGGGCCAGTAGAAACAAACTGCCCCTAATGGCCAAGGAACGGCCTGCGCTTTGCTGCTTAAATGCCATGATGACTTGAATAATGATTAAAAACCCAACGCTCATCGCCAAATAGCGATGAATCATTTCAACCCACGCCTTAAAAACCGTCACCGGCCCTGTGGGCATTGCAGCTTCTGCCGCCCGAATTTCTTCAATGGCCCGAAAGGGATTGGATGTGCCGTAGCAACCCGGCCAATCCGGACACCCCAAACCAGAATCACTTAAACGAGTAAATGCACCAAATAAAATGAGGTCAAAGGTCAGAAAGACGATGGTCCAATTGAGCTTTTGAAATAGCCCCATTCCTTTTTTAAAATAAAGAAACGCTAATGGTAAGCCAGCAATCAGGAGGGCGATTCCGGCAAGCTCTAAAACCATTAGAGCCATTTCAGACATCATATCTTCTCACCCTTGCGATTTAACTTTAGTAGACGCTCGATGTCTTTACGAATCTTCACAAAGTCACTAGAGCTGGTTTTATCAGGGAAGACCATCATCTTCTCACCACTCGGATCAATCAGAGCAATTCCTTGTCCTAGATTTTGGGTATTTAACCAAGCTTGCCAAGCTGCTTCATTTTTTGGATCAGGAGAAGGAATAATATAAAACCCAGCATTCTCTTGATCATAGGCCTTCTGAATATCATCCTCAACGGGGCCACGATCATTTACAACCCATACTAATTGCAAACGATTTTTGTGTTTACCAAGAGCTAAGCGAACCTGACGCATCAGATATAAAATCTCAACACAGGCATCATTTCCTTTTTTGCACTCGCTTGCTGGTCTTGCCACCATCAGGGTCCACTTGCCGTTGAATGGAATCTCAAACCAGCTGGGGTTAATTGGCTGTGGCGGCACAATCAAAGTACCATAGTTGGTTTTTCCGCCCTCAGGCTTATAAACGTAGTAAGCCAAATAAGATGCGATCACTGGCGATGCACATGCGAGTAGCACCAATATCATTTGAATTCGGCCACGACGAGTTCTGGCATCCAATGCCTTCTTATCGAGCTGACTTGCCGGAATTAATAAATCTTGATCGCTCACTGCTGTATAACCTTTATGAACTTGATTTACCTTGATTGCGATAGCGCACAAAACCGGTTGTGAACCAAAATGCTAGCGCGGCTGCAGCCAAAGAAAACCATTGGAAAGCATAAGCATAATGGCGATCGACGCCTGTCGTTGCCACAGGCCAAATTCGGGACAATCCATCACCTTCATCTGGGTCATTTTGACGAATAATGAAGGGTAATTGTGGATACGCCAGTCGGCCCGCTTCATAGGTCAAATCTAAATTTTGCTGAATCCGGGGCGAAGCTTGACTATTGGGTTGATTGCCAAGCTCTAGCACCTTTCCTGGACCAGCTAATGCAACACCTTCTATGGTTACACTCTCCTTAGGCGTTGTAATGCTTGGCAATATCAACCGATCTTGATTATTTCTGGGGGCCCACCCTCGGTTAACCCAAACAACGCGCTTTTCATGACCATCAAGTAAGAATGGCATCAGCACATAAAACCCGGATTGAGTCTGTCCAGTCTGGGGCTTTAGGCTGGGACGATTGTCGAGCCAAACGACCTCATTGGGCAAAAAGCGGCCGCGTGCTCGCACTGGCCTAAACTCAGTCTCTGACAGAGTCCAGTTTTTGGCATTCAGATCAATCTGCTCTTGAGCCGCCATGGCACTGATTTGCATAGCGAGGATTATTTTTTGGTCCGCACGACCCAATTGCCAACGACCAGCCAAAATGCCTATTGCAAGAACGACTAGCATCGCAATAGTTGCGACTCTTCGCTCTACAATAAGAACTCGAAATAAACTCAAGGGTTTGACGCCAATATGAAATGGCTAATTGTTTTAATTCTGTTGATCATCATTGCTAGCTTAGGATCAGCGCTGTATTTCATGATGAAAGACAAGGGCAATAGCTCCAGCCATTACTTTGGACTCATTGAGTCCACTGGCCTGAAAGTGCCTCAATAGGCGGCAAAAAAATGCCGCCGCCTATTACCATTACATCCAGTAAATAACGATATAAAGCCCTAGCCAGACGACGTCAACGAAGTGCCAATACCATGCGGCACCTTCAAAACCAAAGTGATTCTCAGCGGTGAAATCGCCACGAATCAAACGGCGCAGGATAATCGCCAACATTAAGCCGCCCAAGAACACATGGAATCCATGAAAACCGGTCAACATAAAGAAGGTCGACCCATAAATACCAGAGGTGAGCTTCAGGTTCAGATCGTTATAAGCATGGATGTATTCGTAAGCCTGAAAACCCAAGAAAATAAGCCCAAGAAATACGGTCGCGAACAATCCATAAATGGCATGCTGACGATTTCCCTCACGTAAAGCATGATGTGCCCAAGTCACGGTAACCCCTGAACTCAAGAGCAATAGTGTATTAATCGTTGGAATTGGCCAGGGGCCAATGGTGCTAAATTTTTGAACCAGATCAGCAGGACCAACCGTCGGCCATGCTGCTACAAAATCAGGCCACAAGAGCTTATTGTCCACATCACCAAGCCATGGCACTGTAATACTGCGAGCATAGAACAGGGCCGCAAAGAAAGCGGCAAAGAACATGATCTCAGAAAAGATAAACCAGCTCATCGACCAACGATAGGACACGTCAACGTTTACACCATTTTTGCCAGTATTGGACTCCGAAATTGCGTCACCAAACCAACCGTAAAGCACAAAGAGCACATAAATAACTGCTGCCAGGACCAGCGGTCCTCCCCATGAGAGACCATTGACCCAGGCAGACATGCCGCCGCCAAAACCAAGCAGTCCAATGCTAGCAAGGACAGGATACTTTGAAGGGCCTGGAACAAAATAATACGGTGTGGAGTTTGATGACATCGCGCTCTTTCTAACTAAAAATTAATTGGTTACCACTAAATTCACAATCAATAAAAGGATCGCCATAAATAGTATGGCGCCCAATACACCAGCAATGATGATGTGCACAAAACTTAAGCTCGCAACATCATTTTGCAATCCTGCTTTATTACGAATCCCTAAAAACGCCCACAAAACGGCGCGCATTGAGCGAAAGAAGCTTGGCTGCTTGCTCATAATGACATCCTGTTCTTGGGTTCTTTGATATTAGCAACAGGCTTTGGTATGCCGGTCTCAAAAAAGGTATATGACAGAGTAATTGTTTTAACGTCTTTTGGAAGATTGGGATCAACAATAAATACCACGGGCATTTGCCGAATCTGATGTGGGGTCAGCGCTTGCTCTTGAAAACAAAAGCATTCAATCTTGGTAAAAAACTCTGTTGCGGTCTTTGGAGCATAGCTGGGAATCGCCTGAGCAGCGACTGGGCGATCCAAAGTATTAACTACTTCATAAACGATCTCATGCATCTCGCCCGGATGAACTTCAAGAAAGTTCTTGACCGGCTTGAAAGCAAAGGGCCCACGACTATTGGAGTCAAACTCAATCGTGATCGTTCGGCTGTAGTCAACCTGAGTGTTGCCTGGCTTGCTAGCTCCATAAGCACGCACGCCATAATTATTTTTACTGGTGACAACATTAATGCCAGTCACCTCACAAAGGGCTTTATAAAGAGGGACTAAGGCATAGCCAAATCCAAACATCAATACAGCAAGCAAAAGAAGCTTCAGTAGGATTTGCTTATTAAGAGCACCTAGATTGTTTGCCATGTGACTAACCTAAGATCCAATACTTCAACACAATGCCCAAGAAAAAAGTCAATGCAATCGATAGCAAGACCGCCGCTAGGCGGCGGTTGCTCATCAAAGGATTTGATCGCTCGGTCACGTCAAGTGGCATTAGCTAATTTTGGGCGGCTGCTCAAATGTGTGGAATGGTGCAGGCGATGGAACTGTCCACTCCAAGGTATTAGCTGTCTCCCATGGACTATCCGGAGCCTTCTTGCCATGACCACGGTATGCAGGGAGCACGACAAACAGCAAGAAATAAACCTGCATTAAGCCAAAGCCCAAACCGCCAATCGAAGCAATTAAATTGAAATCAGCAAACTGGGTTGGATAGTCCGCATAGCGACGTGGCATGCCTGCTAAACCTAAAAAGTGCATTGGGAAGAAGGTAAGGTTAAAGAAGAACATCGATCCCCAGAAATGGACCTTACCTCGGAACTCATCAGCCATACGACCAGTCCACTTTGGACACCAGTAATAAAAGCCTGCAAACATCGCAAAGAGCGAACCCGCCACCAATACATAATGGAAGTGGGCAACGACATAGTAGGTATCTTGTAGGCCAATATCAATTGGGGCCATTGCCAAAACTAGTCCAGTAAAGCCGCCAATCGTAAACACAAAAATGAATCCGATCGCCCATAGCATCGGGGTTTCAAAGGTCATTGACCCTTTCCACATTGTCGCAACCCAGTTAAAAATCTTTACCCCGGTTGGAACTGCAATTAGCATGGTGGCATACATGAAGAAGAGCTGACCAGTCACCGGCATACCAGTGGTAAACATGTGATGAGCCCAAACAATAAATGACAAGATTGCGATGGATGATGTGGCATAAACCATCGATGCGTAGCCAAACAAACGCTTTCTGGCAAACACAGGAACGACCTCACTGATAATGCCAAACGCTGGCAAGATCATGATGTAAACCTCGGGGTGACCGAAGAACCAGAAGATATGCTGATACATTACGGGATCGCCACCGCCAGCTGCAGAGAAGAAGCTGGTTCCAAAATGACGGTCAGTGAGAACCATCGTAATCGCGCCGGCTAGCACAGGCATCACAGCAATTAATAAATAAGCAGTAATCAACCAGGTCCAGCAGAACATTGGCATCTTCATAAGTGTCATGCCTGGTGCGCGCATATTCAAAATGGTCACGATGATGTTAATCGAACCCATAATGGATGAAGCACCTAGTAAGTGAAGTGCAAAGATGGCCATATCCATCCCCGGCCCCATTTGCAAGGTCAGAGGTGCATACAAGGTCCAACCGCCTGAGGGGGCACCACCTGGTGCTAAAAATGAACCGAACAATAACAATGCAGCAACTGGCAGAATCCAGAAACTGAAATTGTTCATGCGGGCGAACGCCATATCAGACGCGCCAATTTGCAAAGGAATCATCCAGTTTGCAAAACCCACGAAAGCCGGCATGATGGCACCGAACACCATCACCAAGCCGTGCATGGTGGTTAGCTGATTAAAAAACTCGGGGCGCAAATATTGCAACCCAGGCTGAAATAATTCCAAACGAATACCAAGGGCCATGGCACCACCAGCCAGAAGGCTCACGAAGGAGAAGATCAAATACATCGTGCCGATGTCTTTGTGGTTGGTTGCAAACAACCAGCGACGCCATCCATGGGGATGGTCGTGTGCATGATCGTGTGCGTGATCGTGGGTTGTGGATATGGTGCTCATGATTTGCTCCGGTTTAATTCAGTACGTTATATAAGTTCAATTATTTGCCAGCACGAACGGTAGCGAACTCTTGGGTTTGAACAACCTCACCCGTCTTGTTGCTCCATGCATTTCGGTAATAGGTCATAACGGCTGCCAAATCTCCATCAGAAATAACTCCACCCCATTTAGGCATAGCGCCTTTACCGTTAATCAAAATATTGAAGTTGCCTGCTTTCGGACCTAAGGCAACCTTGCTGCCGTCTAATGCAGGGAAAGCGCCGGCGCCCTTACCATTGGCTTGATGGCATGCAGCGCAATTGGCGGCATATACCTTGGCACCACGATCCATTTGCTCAGCTAAGGTATACACCTTGCTTGGATCATCCGCATTGGCAGCCATTTCTTTTTTCTTTTCCGCAACCCATTTAGTGTAGTCCTCATCAGAAACAACCCTAACCACGATGGGCATGAAAGCATGCTGCGCGCCACACAGCTCGGAACATTGGCCGCGGAAGGTGCCAAT
>JBDLUB010000024.1:0-9208 GCA_039805525.1 Pseudomonadota bacterium
CGAAACGGATTAATATCTAAACCACCCCGCCGGGTGTAGCGCGCATAAACCGAGAGCTTCTCTGGTTGGCAATGATTCTTAATATCGCAAAAGATTTTTTCAACGCAGTGTTCGTGAAATTCTCCAAGCTGACGAAAGCCAATGAGATAGCGTAAAAGCCCTTCCTCATCGATGGGTCGACCTTGGTAATAAATTTGTACACTGGCCCAATCGGGTTGACCTGTGACCGGGCAATTGGATTTGAGCAAATGCGAGACCAGGGTTTGCGTAATGGGGGCTGAGTTCTGATCCGCGACAACAAGAGACGGGTCAGCAATCTGTGCTTGATTAACTTCAATATCAAGGCGATCGAGCAGTTGACCATCCAATTCTTGTATTGGCAGATATTTTTTTTGGTCTTGTAGCTGGGATGGGTCAAGCAGTTTAATTTGCAATGAACTACCAAGGGCCGAAGCTAAATCTCGGCTCAGGCACTCGCGGACCGCGCCAATATTTGCAAAGTGATGTTGATTGAGGCTGTTGAGATAGAGCTTGAATGATTTTGACTCAATCATGCATGGTGACTCTGCAGGAATCGCAAATTCAGCCAATGCGATTTGTGGTTTGCCTTTGGGGTTTAGCCAGCTCAATTCAAATGCATTCCAAAGGTCAACTCCTAAAAACGGTAGATGTGAGTCTTCTTCAATGCCCAGTTTTTTGCGATTCTCAGAGCGAGGGATGGGAAAGAGCAGACCCGGATCATACTGATTGGGGTAAGCACTTTGCTGACCGAGAACAAATTCAGACATAGAAAAATTTAGGCTTTAGACCGGTTGGTATTACTAACCCCAGAAATTACATGCCCTGTTGGGGCGACGCTGGAGGCGGCATTGCAATGACCGGTTTGATCATCAAAGAAAAAGTCGGGCTCGAACTCTTTGAGAAATTCGCGCTTGGATAGACCTCCAAGAAACATCGCCTCATCTACATCAATCCCCCAGTTCATCAGGGTGCGAATGGCACGTTCATGGGCCGGTGCGGAGCGGGCTGTTACTAAAGCAGTCCGGATACGCATTTCATTTTTAGGCAGAGCCTCCGTTTGCAGTTGGTGAAGGGCGGCTAGCAAGGGCTTAAAGGGACCTGGTGGCAATGGAATGGCAGCACGTTGACTTTCATGATCAACAAATGCTTTTAGACCCTGATCCTGAAAAACTTGTTCGGCCTCATCTGAAAATAAAACAGCATCTCCGTCAAAGGCGATGCGGATTTCATTAGGGTTGTTCTCGGCCATTTTGGTTGATTCTGGGTAGACGCGCGCAGCCGGAAAGCCGGCATCAAGCGTGGCACGCACGTCTTCCTCATTCGCTGATAAAAAAAGGTTGGCTTGCAGCGATTTTAAGTAGTGATACGGCGGCCTACCGCGGGTAAAGACGCCGCGTTCAATGCTAAGTCCATGGTGTTTGGCAGAACGAAATACGCGTAAACCACTGACCGGATCGTTACGTGAAAGGATTACAACTTCAACACGTGGTTGATCTTGATTAAAGCGGAGTAATTTTTTAACAAGAGGAAAAGCAACACCCACTTGGGCTGGAATCGCTAGGCGTTCTAGTTGCAATTTCATGTAGGCACTGTCATCACTTTGTTCAAACAGGCGGTTTTCCTCTTCAAAATCAAAGAGTGCTCTCGATGAAATGGCAACGACTAGTTTTCCAGCGAGGGTATAGGACATCTTATTTTAGAAATAGGCGGTACGCAGGATTCTTACTCTCATCCCAATGAGGATAGCCTAAAGTCTTTAAAAATTGTTTAAAGGCCAGCTGTTCGTTCTTCGGCACCTGAATTCCTAATAAGATTTGTCCATAATCGGCCCCATGATTACGGTAATGAAACAAGCTGATATTCCAGTTCGGGGCCAGGCTATCTAGAAAGCGCATCAGCGCACCTGGGCGTTCTGGAAACTCAAAGCGGTAAAGTAGTTCATCTTTGGCCAAAGCGGAACTACCACCAACCATGTGTCTTAGATGCGTTTTGGCCAATTCATCATGGCTTAGATCAATGGTTGCAAATCCGGCTTTACGAAAGGCACTGGCAATTGTTTTGTTGTCACCCGCCCGTTGGGTCCCGATGCCAACAAAAATATGCGCTTGGTCGGCATGTGCGATGCGATAGTTAAATTCAGTGACATTGCGTTTACCGAGCATTTTGCAAAACGCTTTAAAAGAGCCTCGCTCTTCAGGAATGGTGACCGCAAAGATTGCCTCACGAAATTCACCCACATCGGCACGTTCAGCCACAAATCGTAGACGACTAAAATTCATATTGGCACCACACGCAATGGCTACCAAGGTTTTCTTTTTGAGATGATGCTTCTCAACATATTTTTTTAAACCTGCGATAGCGAGTGCGCCTGCGGGCTCCAAAATACTGCGCGTATCAGTAAAGACATCGTTGATCGCAGCGCAGATTTCATCCGTATCGACTAAGACAATGTCGTCAACTACCTGTTGGCAGATCTTAAAGGTCTCCTTGCCCACCTGCTTGACCGCGGTGCCATCTGAGAACAGACCAACTTCCTTCAGTTCAACACGCTTGCCTAGTTGCAAAGACTGTTTCATGGCATCTGAGTCAACCGTTTGCACACCAATCACTTTGATCTTCGGCCTAACTGATTTGATGTAGGTGCCGATTCCTGAGATTAGGCCTCCTCCGCCAATTGCCACAAAAATGGCATCAATTGGTTCAGGGTGTTGATCGAGGATTTCTTTAGCGATCGTACCTTGACCAGCAATCACCTCTGGATCATCAAAAGGGTGGATAAAGGTATACCCCTTTTTTTTCTGAAGCAGTTGAGCTTCTTGATAGGCATCGCTGTAAGAATCACCGGTCAAGACCAGTTCCACCCACTTACCACCGTGAGCCTTCACCGCATCAATTTTGACCTGAGGGGTGGTGATTGGCATCACGATTACCGCCTTGCATTTGAGTTTGGCGGCGGACAGTGCAACCCCTTGCGCATGATTGCCTGCAGAGGCTGCAATTACCCCCTTTTTAAGAGCTGCTGGGCTCAATCCGGCCATTTTGTTGTAGGCACCGCGTAACTTAAAAGAGAAGACTGGCTGGCTATCTTCCCGCTTTAAAAGAATCGTGTTTTGGAAGCGGGCGCTTAGATCCCGAGCCTTTTCTAATTCTGTTTTCCGTGCAAGGTCGTAGACCTTGGCATTGTTAATTCGGTTTAAATAATCATTTTTCATCACGAAAGCGTACCATGCTTAGTACATAAGTCCTTAAATTAATTCAATATTGTGCCAAATCGATTGGCAACGAAAATGATTAAGCTCATCTAAAATAGAGCTTTAATCGACTGGCCACCATGAACGCACCTATCTCCTTAGATAGCTTGTCTGAGATCGATACGCAATCCCATCGTCTTCGCGAGATTCCGTATAACTACACCTCGTTTTCCGATCGAGAGATTGTGATTCGCCTTTTGGGGGCGAGGGCCTGGGAGATTTTGGAGCAGTTGCGAAGTGTGCGACGCACAGGCCGCTCTGCCAGGATGTTGTTCGAGGTGTTAGGTGATATTTGGGTCGTCGAGCGCAATCCCTATTTACAAGATGATTTATTGGATAACCCAAAGCGGCGAGAAGCACTCATTCAGGCCTTATGGCATCGTTTGGGTGAGGTTGAAAAACGGATCTCGGGAGATTTTGTTGAACAGGTCAACGATTTGCTATCAGCCGCTCGCACCGCAGTGGAATCCTTTGCGAATAACTTTCAAACGGTTTCGCAATTGCGCAAGCAGGCCAAGAGGGTATTTAGCAAATTTACACATGTTGACAATATCGCATTTGATGGAATGTCGCGCGTTGCACACGTTACCGATGCAACCGATTGGCGAATTGAGTATCCATTTGTTGTCCTCAAGCCAGATACCGAAGCAGAAATCCCAAACTTGGTCAGAGCCTGCATTGAGTTGGGGCTGACCATTGTTCCACGTGGAGGCGGCACCGGTTATACCGGTGGTGCAATTCCAATGGTGGCAATGTCGGCAGTCATTAATACAGAGAAGTTAATTGATCTTGGGGCAGTTGTGCATTCTGCATTGCCTGGCTTAAGTAATCCCGTACCAACGATTTTTTCTGGAGCGGGCGTGGTGACTCGTCGTGTGGCAGATGCAGCAGAAAAACAAGGACTTGTTTTTGCTGTGGATCCAACTTCGGCGGATGCTAGTTGCATTGGCGGAAATATCGCCATGAACGCAGGCGGTAAGAAAGCAGTCTTATGGGGAACCGCACTCGATAACCTAGCCAGTTGGCGCATGGTAGATCCTGATGGAAATTGGTTAGACATTGAGCGGCTTGACCACAATCTTGGCAAGATTCATGATCAAGGTATTGCCCGGTTTCGTTTGATCTGGTCGGATGGCAAGGCGGCACCTCAAGCCAAGGTTTTACGTTCCGAGGTTTTAGAAATCGAGGGCGCTAAATTTAGGAAAGCAGGATTAGGTAAAGATGTTACGGATAAATTTTTATCCGGCTTACCGGGAATTCAAAAAGAAGGTTGCGATGGTCTGATTACAAGTGCTACCTGGATTTTGCATCGTATGCCTAAGCATATGCGTACTGTTTGTTTGGAGTTTTTCGGTCAAGCACGCGAAGCCATTCCAAGTATTGTTGAGATTAAAGCGTATTTAGATGATTTAAGTAAAAAGGGTGGACCCCTATTGGCGGGGCTGGAGCACCTCGATGATCGTTATCTAAAAGCGGTGGGGTATTCCACAAAATCCAAACGCAACGGTTTACCCAAAATGGTGCTCATTGGTGATATCGCCGGAGAGAATGAGGAGGCCGTTGCTGCCGCGACTAGCGAAGTGGTGCGCATGGCCAATCGCCGTGTGGGAGAAGGATTTGTGGCGGTGAGCGCTGAAGCGCGTAAGAAGTTCTGGTTGGATCGAGCGAGAACCGCGGCGATCGCAAAGCATACCAATGCATTTAAGATTAACGAGGATGTGGTGATTCCGCTCGAGCGAATGGGCGAGTACACCGACGGAATTGATCAAATTAACATCGAGTTATCACTGAAAAATAAAATTCAGTTACTCGATGCCCTTGAGCAATACATCAATCAAGCAACGCTCCCAATTCGTGCGAATGATGAGATTGAGGATATTTCACGAGCAGAAATGGTGGGCGATCGTGTCATTCAGGCCCAGACACTACTCCGCGAAGTAAGGATCCTTTGGACAGAGTGGTTGGAGAAAATTGATCAGTTTTTCCCACGGTTGCAAGATGGAACCCTCCGCGCCTCTTGGAAAAAAGAGTTACTGGCTCCCCTGCAAGTCATCTTTGGCGGCTCCACCTTTGATTTGGTATTAAAAGAAATTAAGTCAATTCATCAGAAAATCTTGCGTAAACGCGTATTTGTTGCCTTGCATATGCACGCTGGAGACGGCAATGTTCACACTAATATTCCGGTGAACTCGGACGATTATGAAATGTTGCAAGATGCGCATCGTGCGGTTGATCGCATTATGGTTTTGGCACGATCTTTAGATGGCGTGATTTCTGGTGAGCATGGCATTGGGATTACGAAATTAGAGTACCTCACAGATGAGGAACTCAAAGAATTTCGTTCTTATAAAAAACGAGTGGATCCAAACGGCCACTTTAATAAAGGCAAGCTGATGCCAAATGCCAATTTGCAAATGGCATACACCCCAAGCTTTGGACTTATGGGTCATGAATCAATCATCATGCAACAAAGCGATATTGGAGCGATTGCTGATAGCGTAAAAGATTGTTTGCGGTGTGGAAAGTGCAAGCCAGTCTGTGCAACTCATGTGCCTCGGGCAAATCTGTTATACAGCCCCAGAGACAAAATTCTTGCCACTTCATTATTAATCGAAGCATTTTTGTATGAAGAGCAAACCCGCCGCGGGGTATCGATTCGGCACTGGGAAATGTTTGACGATGTTGCTGCGCATTGCACGGTTTGTCATAAGTGCCATACGCCTTGCCCCGTCAAAATCGACTTTGGTGATGTCACTATGAATATGCGTAATTTATTACGCAAGATGGGGCAGCGCCGGTTTAATCCGGGTACTAGCGCCTCAATGCTGTTCCTCAATGCAACTAATCCAGAAACCATCCGAATGAGTCGCAAAGTGATGATTGAATGGGGTTATGGCTTACAACGCTTCACGCATCAATTACTTAAAAAATGGGCCGTTCAGCAAACGCAATCCCCACCTGCGACGGTTGGTAAGCCCGCCTTGAAAGAGCAGGTCATTTATTTTGTGAATAAGAAAATGCCCGGCAATTTACCCAAAAAGACCGCACGCGCACTTTTGGATATTGAGAACGCAGACTACGTGCCGATCATTCGTAACCCTTTAGAGACGAGTGTTGATACGGAAGCGGTTTTCTATTTCCCAGGATGTGGTTCGGAGCGACTATTTTCACAAGTAGGATTAGCGACTCAGGCAATGCTTTGGCACGTTGGTGTGCAAACGGTACTACCCCCTGGGTATTTATGTTGCGGTTATCCGCAAAAGGGAAATGGCGACTTTGATAAAGCCGAGAAAATGATTACGGACAATCGAGTGCTATTTCATCGGGTGGCTAATACCTTGAACTATCTCGATATCAAAACAGTCGTGGTCTCCTGTGGCACTTGTTACGATCAATTAGCTGGCTATCAGTTTGATCAAATCTTCCCAGGTTGTCGAATTATTGATATTCATGAGTATCTGCTCGAGAAAGGTCTGAGACTTGAAGGTGTTGAGGGTGTTCGATACATGTACCATGATCCATGCCATACCCCCATGAAGCTTCAGGATCCTTTGAAGACAGTCAATGAGCTGATTGCGCTTGAGGATGGCACAGCGATTGTGAAGAACGAGCGTTGCTGCGGCGAATCTGGTACGCTGGCAATTACACGGCCAGATATTTCAACCCAAGTGCGTTATCGCAAGCAAATTGAAATGGAAAAGGGTGCCACCGAATTAAGGAAAGACTTTGCTGGTGAGGTTAAAGTATTAACCAGTTGTCCATCGTGTTTACAAGGCTTATCGCGTTTTGATAGTGATAGCGAGACTAAGGCGGATTACATTGTGGTTGAAATGGCTAAGCATTTATTGGGTGATAACTGGCTTGAAAGCTATGTAACTAAGGCTAACCAAGGTGGAATTGAAAGGGTATTGGTGTAATGGTTCCAACCAATTTAATCGTGCATGAGAACTCAAAAGTTCTCGAGCTGCAATACGAGCAGGGCAAGAGTTATCGTTTACCTTTTGAGTTTTTACGCGTCTACTCACCATCAGCCGAGGTGCGTGGTCATGGACCGGGGCAGGAGGTTTTACAAACGGGTAAGCGAGACGTCGGCATCGTAAACATTGAGCCAGTTGGTCATTACGCAATTAAGCCAACCTTTTCAGATGGACATGACTCAGGTCTTTATTCATGGGCCTATTTGTATGAGTTATGTGAAAACCAAGAGTCTTTGTGGAATGATTACCTCGAGCGCTGCAAAATCGCTGGCGTTGATCGCGATGCTGCGATGGTGACTAAATCCCATGGTTGTGGGCACTAGATATGTCAAAGACCCATTTTGGATATCAAAGCGTCGATGAGTCTCAAAAGGCCGAGAAAGTTGCCGAGGTTTTCCATTCGGTAGCTGCGAAGTACGACATCATGAACGATCTGATGTCCGCCGGTTTGCATCGCCTCTGGAAAAAATTTACCTTAGCCCAAGCGAATGTTAAGCCCGGCGACCGGATACTAGATATTGCCGGTGGAACTGGCGACCTCGCTTATGCCTTTGCGCAGTCTGCGCAGTGGGGTATTCATCCCGATGCTGAGGTTTGGTTAAGCGATATCAACGCATCGATGCTATCGGTAGGTCGAGATCGGCTTTTGGATCGTGGTCTTGCAATTCCATGCATTCAGTTTGATGCAGAACAGATCCCCTTCCCAAATCACTATTTTGATGTGGTGAGCGTTGCATTTGGTCTGCGGAATATGACGCATAAAGAGCGTGCCTTGTCGGAGATGGCTAGGGTGATTCGACCTGGGGGTAAGGTTTTGGTTTTGGAGTTTTCTAAGCCAGATCCACTCATAGCCCCCATTTACGACTTATATTCCTTCAAGGTGTTGCCATGGCTTGGGGACAAGGTTGCGAAGGATGCCGCTAGTTATCAATACTTGGCGGAATCAATTCGCATGCATCCAGATGCACAAACCCTCAAAGCCATGATGGAGGAGGCTGGGTTTGATGAGGTCCATACCCATAGGATGACTGGGGGTATCGTTGCCTTGCATCTTGGTATTAAATACTAGATATTCACTGTAAATTAATACTTACAGATCGTAGACAGGAGACTGATTTAATGAAAAGTACTTATTTAAAAGCCGGTGTTTTTGCACTGTCCTTTGCTTTCTTATCGGTTGGGCATGTCGCTGTTGTTGACGCAAAGCGTTTGGGCGGGGGATCAAATGTTGGCCGTTCAGCCAATGCCCCAGTGCAAAAGCAAGCTCAGCCACCGGCCCAGCAAAAACCAGCACAGCAAGCGCAGCAACCTGCTGCGGCACCTTCTCAAGCTGCTGCCCCAGCCGCTGCAGCTAAACGTTCGGGTTTGGGCGGAATGTTAGGTGGTCTTGCGGCAGGTCTTGGAATTGCTTACTTGCTTTCGCATTTTGGTTTAGGTGAGGCCGCTGCTTCATTTTTGACAGGTCTCTTATTGGCTGTCTTAGTTGGTTTTGTATTGTTATTCGTGCTGCGCCGCTTTATGCCAGCCGGCGCTAAAAATATGCCAAGCCCAGTGCCTGCTTCTAATGGAATGCAACGAACCGCAAGGCAAGAACCTGTATTTACGCCTAGTCATCCAGTGAATACTGGATTTGGATCACCAAGCCCAATGCTTGATGAGACTCCCACTTACCAACTACCCGAAGGCTTTGATCAAATCGCATTTTTGGCTAATGCAAAACACTACTTCACGCGTTTGCAAAAGGCTTGGGATGCTGGTGATCTTGAGGCGTTGCGTGAATTTACAACTCCCGAAATGTTTGCAAGTCTGCAACGTGATTTACAAGGTCGCGCTGAAGGCGTAAATCATACCGATGTGGTTACCTTAAACGCCGAACTCTTGGGTGTTGAGACCGATGCAAATACCTATCTGTGCAGTGTTGAGTTCTCGGGACTAATTCGGGAGCAAGCAGAAGGTCCG
>JBDLUB010000025.1:0-9838 GCA_039805525.1 Pseudomonadota bacterium
GATCAAGCCGATACCGCCATTCCACTCACTGAGTGGAAACGCCTAGCCGAAAAACTCTCCACCATTCCTGAGGACTTTAAGGCGCACCCCTTGGTTCAAAAAGTCTACGCAGACCGAGCTGCGATGGGTCGCGGAGAAATCAATGTGGACTGGGGGATGGGCGAGGCGATGGCCTTTGCTTCCTTGCTCGCGAGTGGTTATCCGATTCGTTTATCCGGTGAAGACAGCGGTCGCGGTACATTTAGCCATCGTCATTCCGTATTGCATGATCAAAATCGTGAGAAGTGGGATATCGGCACTTATATTCCTCTGCAACATGTTAGTAAGGATCAAGCACCCTTTACGGTGATTGATTCAATCCTCTCTGAAGAGGCGGTATTGGGCTTTGAATACGGTTATGCAGCGGCTGAGCCCAATACGCTCACCATTTGGGAAGCCCAATTTGGTGACTTTGTGAATGGTGCCCAGGTGGTCATCGATCAGTTCATTGCCTCTGGTGAGGTGAAATGGGGTCGAGTGAACGGTCTGGTGATGATGTTGCCACATGGTTACGAAGGTCAAGGCCCCGAGCACTCCTCGGCACGTCTGGAGCGCTTTATGCAGTTATGTGCTGATACCAATATGCAAGTGGTTCAACCCACCACCGCATCACAAATCTTCCACCTCTTGCGTCGCCAGATGATTCGGCAATTTAGAAAGCCACTGATCATCATGACGCCTAAATCCTTACTTCGTCATAAAGATGCTGCCTCACCATTGATTGAGTTCACCAAAGGTGAGTTTCAGACGGCAAGACGATTCGCTTGATCCTAAAAAGGTCGAGCGCTTGATCGTTTGCTCGGGTAAGGTTTATTACGATTTGGTTAAACAGCGTAGCGACAAAAAGATTGATAACGTAGCCATTGTTCGCATTGAGCAGCTGTATCCATTCCCCCATAAGGCAGTCGCAAATATCATCAAGTCTTATCCCAATCTCGCTGAGCTTGTGTGGTGTCAAGACGAGCCCCAAAATCAGGGCGCTTGGTTCTTCGTCCAACACAATTTGCTCGAGAACATGGGTGAGGGAATGCGTCTTGGTTATGCCGGTCGACCTGCATCGGCCTCGCCAGCAGTTGGATATGCCCATTTGCACCAGAGTCAGCAAAAGGCATTACTGAATGCAGCGTTTGCCAAACTCAAAGGATTTGTGGCCACCAAATAGGTGGTACGTACAGAACAGCGATTTAATCTAACTTATTCATAGGACACATCATGGCTTTATTTGACGTAAAGGTTCCACAACTCTCCGAATCGGTTGCTGAAGCAACTCTCTTGCAGTGGAAGAAAAAACCGGGCGATGCCGTAGCCCAAGACGAGATCTTGATTGAGATCGAAACCGATAAGGTGGTTTTGGAAGTGCCTGCTCCATCCGCAGGTGTGATGGCTGAGATTTTGGTAGCCGATGGCGGAACGGTCGTGGCGGATCAGGTGATTGCAAAGATAGATAGCGAGGGCAGAGCTACCGCAGCGCCCGCATCCGCGCCAGCCAAAGCAGCTACCCCCGCTGAAGCCTCAGCCGCCAAATCTTCTACAGACAAGGGCTCGATTGCGGCGCCCTCTGCAGCCAAACTTATGGCTGAAAATAATCTAACAGCCAATCAAGTTGCCGGCACCGGTCGTGATGGTCGTGTGACTAAGGGTGATGTACAAAATGCAATTGCGGGCGGTGCAAAGCCGGTGGCGAGTGCTGCGCCATTACCGATGTCGAGCATTTCACTTGGTGAGCGTACCGAAGAGCGAGTTCCGATGACTCGTCTGCGTGCCCGTATCGCCGAGCGCCTCCTTGAATCACAAGCAAATAACGCGATCTTGACCACCTTCAATGAGGTCAATATGGCTCCTGTGATTGCAATGCGCTCACGCTATAAAGACGTCTTTGAAAAAACCCATGGCGTGAAGTTAGGGTTTATGTCTTTCTTCGTGAAAGCCGCCACCTATGCGTTAAAGAAGTACCCCATTTTGAACGCATCGGTTGATGGCAACGACATTGTCTACCACGGTTATTTTGATATTGGCATTGCAGTAAGCTCGCCACGCGGTCTGGTGGTGCCTATTTTGCGTAACGTCGATCAAATGAACTTGGCCGAGATTGAAAAACAAATTGCGGAGTACGGCAATAAAGCGCGCGAGGGCAAATTAAGCATTGAAGAGCTCACTGGCGGAACCTTCTCCATCTCCAATGGTGGCGTGTTTGGATCAATGCTCTCAACTCCGATTATTAACCCACCACAATCAGCCATTCTCGGAATTCATGCCACCAAGGAGCGCGCTGTAGTGGAGGATGGACAAATTGTGATTCGTCCAATTAATTATCTGGCCCTGTCGTATGACCATCGGATTATTGATGGTCGCGAGGCAGTTCTCGGTCTAGTGGCAATGAAGGAGCTATTAGAAGACCCAGCTCGTTTACTGCTTGATCTGTAAGGAGTAAACCATGAGCCAAGTATTTGATGTGCTAGTGATTGGGGCTGGCCCCGGCGGTTACATTGCAGCGATTCGGGCTGCGCAGTTGGGGTTTAAGGTGGCGTGTGCAGAGTCAAACCCATATGCAGATCCCAAAGGAGAGCCACGGCTGGGCGGCACCTGTTTGAACGTGGGCTGTATTCCATCGAAAGCCTTGTTGGCCTCCTCTGAAGAGTTTGAGAAGATTGGTCATCACGTGGCTGATCATGGCATCCAAGTCGGCAGTGTGAGCATTGATATTAAAAAGATGCTGGCGCGCAAGGATGAGATCGTCAATAAAATGACTGGCGGCATTAGTTTTCTGTTTCGTAAAAATAAAGTCACAAGCATCAAAGGGCATGCCTCATTTGCTGGGAAGACCGCAGATGGGTATCAAATCAAGATTACTGGTAAGGACGCTGGAAGTATTACCGCAAAGAATGTCATTATTGCGACGGGCTCAAAGGCGAGACACCTGCCCAATATTCCGGTGGATAACGTGCTGGTTTGTGATAACGAGGGTGCGCTCAAATTCGACTCTCTACCAAAGCGTTTGGGTGTGATTGGCGCAGGCGTGATTGGTCTCGAGCTTGGTTCGGTGTGGCGCCGTGTTGGCTCGCAGGTTACGGTCCTCGAGGCCTTGCCAAGTTTCTTGGGAGCTTGTGATGAAGGAATCGCCAAGGAAGCCAAAAAGATTTTTACTAAGCAGGGTCTTGATATTCATATGGGCGTCAAGATTGACGGTGTGAAAGCTGATAAGAAAGGCGTAGTGGTTTCTTATCAAGACAGCACAGGCAAACCCCAAAAACTGGAATGCGATCGCCTGATTGTTTCGGTAGGGCGCGTACCCAATACCGAAGGACTCAATCTAGAGGCCATCCAGGTCAAAACGGATGAGCGGGGATTTATCCCTATCAATGACCATACCTGTGCCACTTCAGCACCTGGGGTCTATGCGATTGGTGATGTGGTACGTGGACCGATGCTTGCTCATAAGGCTGAGGATGAAGGTGTACTTGTGGCCGAGTTACTGGCTGGTCAAAAACCGCATATTGATTACAACTGCATTCCATGGGTCATCTACACCGATCCTGAGATTGCATGGGTTGGTAAAACTGAGCAACAACTCAAAGCCGAAGGACGTGCCTATAAGGCAGGCCAGTTCCCATTTATGGCGAATGGCCGTGCACTTGGGATGGATCGTGCTGATGGCTTTGTCAAAATCCTGGCGGATGCCAAAACCGATGAGGTTCTTGGGGTTCATATTATTGGACCTAATGCTTCCGATCTGATTGCGGAAGCCGCGCTTGCGATGGAGTTCAAAGCAGCTGCTGAAGACATTGCTCGTGTTTGCCATCCTCATCCCAGCTTATCGGAGGTTATGCGCGAAGCAGCTTTAGCAACAGATCAACGCGCACTCAATATGTAAGTTGAAAGTCGCTGACTTTTACTACCAAGAGTGTAAAGCGCGCGGTTATCAGCCAGATCCTGCGCAGGAGCGAGCCATTGTTCGGTTGCAGAAATGCGAAGATCAGTGGGTCGCTTATAAAGAGATTCGGAGTAACGCGCTCACTAAAAAACTCTTTCATCCCGAGTTACCTCGCGGGGTTTATTTATGGGGTGGGGTGGGTCGCGGTAAATCCTTTTTGATGGATTGCTTCTATGAGGCATCTCCTGTTCAAAAGAAAATCCGGATTCATTTTCATGAGTTCATGCGCGAAGTCCACCGTGAACTCCATGAGCTTTCGGGATTAGCGGACCCGCTTGATGAGTTAGCCAAGCGCATCTCCGATCGATATCGCTTAATTTGTTTTGATGAATTTCATATTAACGATATTGCCGATGCCATGATCATGTATCGCCTCTTAAAGGCCTTGTTTATTGATCGAGTGCAATTCATTATGACGTCCAACTATCGACCCGATCAGCTCTATCCGAATGGTCTGCACCGCGATCGACTATTGCCAGCCATTGAGCTCTTAGAGCAAAAACTCGACATTCTGAACGTGGATGCAGGCAGTGATTACCGACAAATTCAGATGACTCGGATTCAGGCCTACTTAACTCCATTGAATGAAACAACCCATCGGCAGATGGAAGATTATTTTCATGAGCTGATCGGTAAACAAATCGAGGCTACCAACCGCACCCTCAAAATTGAGTCTCGGGAGATCCGAGCTTTGCATTTAGCTGAGGGTGTGGTTTGGTTTGATTTCCAGACCCTCTGCGTGGGTCCGCGGTCTCAAAATGATTATCTGGAGATTGCCAATACCTTTCATACGGTGATGGTCTCTGAGGTGCCGTATATGCCCCCACGTTTAACCAATGAGGCCAGACGCTTTATTTGGCTCATTGATGTGCTGTATGACCATCGGGTGAAATTAATTATGTCTGCCGAAGTCCCTCCCGATCAGCTCTACACCGAGGGGCAGGTTGCCAGTGAATTTGCCCGAACGGTCTCTCGTTTAATGGAGATGCAGTCTCGGGAATACATTGAGGCACCACGTCGCCTGATTAATGCGCAACTGACCTAAAATAGGGCTATGAGCACGCCCCTTTCCTTGAATGCTGACTTGCATTGCCACTCGGTGGTTTCTGACGGTACCTTAACCCCTGAGGAGCTAGCCCTACGCGCTTATCAAAATGGGGTGCACCTGTGGTCATTGACCGATCATGACGTCCTGGGAGGTCAGGAGCGTGCGCGCCAAGCCGCCCTTAATTTGGGCATGGACTATCTATCGGGAGTTGAGATTTCCATCAGTTGGATGGGGCAAACCGTCCATATTGTTGGTTTGGGATTTGATGCCAGCAATCCGATCTTGCAAGAGGGCTTGCGTGCTACGCGCGATGGTCGGGAAGAGCGAGCTCGCCAAATGGCAGCCCAACTTGCGCAAATTGGAATTGAAAATAGTTATGAGGGCGCTCTCAAGTTCGCTGGCAATCCTGAACTCATTGCCCGTACCCATTTTGCACGCTTTTTGGTCGAGCAAAATGTGTGTCGCGATATGGATGAGGTATTTAGAAAATACCTAGTCGCTGGTAAACCTGGTTATGTCTCGCACCGTTGGGCAAGTTTGGATCAGGCGGTCGAGTGGATTAGGGGTGCGGGTGGTGAAGCTGTCATTGCCCACCCCGGCCGCTATCGTCTAAACACGATGCAAATGGATGAACTGTATGCTCGCTTTAAGGATCTTGGGGGAGCTGGCATTGAAGTGGTGACAGGTAGTCACAGCCCCGATCAGTACCTAACCTATGCGAAGGTTGCTGAGCGCTATGGCTTTATGGCCTCGCGTGGCTCCGATTTTCATGATCCGCAGGAGAGCGATATTGATTTAGGGCATCTTCCCCATCTCCCAGAACACCTCAAGCCCATTTGGTCGGCCTTCCATTAAATAAGCGACAATCCACTTTATGTTTGCAGAACGCGTTTTATCCGGCATGCGTCCCACGGGCGCCTTGCATTTAGGCCATTACCATGGCGTCCTAAAAAATTGGGTTCGTCTCCAAGCTGAATACCCCTGTTTCTTCTTTGTTGCTGATTGGCATGCATTGACAACTCACTATGAGACCCCCGAGGTGATTCAGGAGTCGGTTTGGGAGATGGTGATCGATTGGTTGGCAGCAGGCGTAGACCCCAATCAAGCCACATTATTTATTCAGAGTCGGGTCCCAGAGCATTCGGAGCTATTCCTCCTCTTAGCAATGGGCACACCCTTGGGATGGTTAGAACGGGTGCCCACCTATAAAGACCAGATCGAGAAACTCAAAGAAAAAGATTTGCAGACCTATGGCTTTCTGGGCTACCCCTTACTACAAGCAGCCGATATCTTGATCTATCGAGCCCTCTACGTCCCAGTGGGTGAGGATCAAGTTCCTCATGTGGAGATGACCCGTGAAGTCGCGCGGCGCTTTAACCATTTGTATGGCCGAGAGCCAGGCTTTGAAGAGAAAGCCCTTGAAGCGGTCAAGAAATTAGGTAGTAAGCGTGCCAAGCTTTACCTGGAACTGCGCAATGCCTATCAGGAGCGAGGTGAAGACGAGGCGCTCATGCAGGCCCAAGCACTCTTGCAAGAGGCGCAAAGTTTGTCGATGGGTGACCGTGAACGTTTGTTTGGATACCTTGAGGGTGCACGCAAGATTATTTTGGTTGAGCCCCAAGCTTTGCTTACTGAAGCAGCCCGGATGCCAGGCCTTGATGGGCAAAAGATGTCGAAGTCGTATGCCAATACCATTGCCATTCGGGAGGCGCCTGAGGAGGTGATTCGCTTGGTGCGGACCATGCCAACGGATCCTGCTAGGGTACGACGCACTGATCCTGGTAACCCAGCCAATTGTCCCCTATGGCAGTTTCATCAGGTTTATTCTGACCAAACAACCAAAGACTGGGCTCAAAAGGGCTGTCAATCCGCAAGTATTGGTTGCCTAGACTGCAAACAGCCCGTGATTGATGCCATCTTGCGTGAGCAACAACCCATGTTTGAGCGTGCTCAACAGTATTTAGATGACCCTAGCCTATTGCGCTCCATCATTGCGGATGGTTCAGACAAGGCGCGTAAGGTTGCCCAAGAAACCATGCGGGATGTACGTGAGGCCATGGGTCTTGACGTTGATTAATTACGAATCACGTGCACGCCCCTCTAGAAACCGCTTCCCCTTGGATTTCTCAATACGCTGACCTGATTGTTCCCGGCGGTAAGGTATTGGATCTTGCTTGCGGCGGTGGGCGTCATGCCATCTACCTGGCTAATAAGGGTTTCATGGTCTTGGCAGTTGATCGTGATCAGGAGTCTCTGGCGCGCATTCAGCATGACTATGTAATGACCCAGCCAATGGATCTTGAGGGTGCGGCTTGGCCCCTACCCGAATCCGAGTTTGGCAAATGGAATGCCATCGTGGTAACTAACTATTTATACCGTCCCTATCTAGACCAATTACCAAATCTTTTGGAAGAGGGCGGCATCTTGCTCTATGAGACCTTTGCGATAGGCAATGAAGAATTTGGTAAGCCCTCAAACCCAAACTTTTTACTCCAGCATGGTGAGTTATTGGATCTTGCCAATAGACATGATCTGCACGTGGTGGCTTATCAGGATGGCTATCGTGAGACCCCTAAGCCAGCCATGGTTCAAAGCCTATGCGCTAGCCGGGGACTGCCTAAAATACGCCATCCGTTACAATTCAATGCGACAGTCGCTTAATCAATAAAGCCCTATGAAATCAGCCATGATGACCGGAAGTATGGTTGCAATTGCAACCCCAATGCATGAAGACGGAAGTCTTGATTACCCCGCATTGCGCTCCTTACTCGATTGGCATGTGAGCGAGGGTACAGATGCAATTGTGATCGTTGGTACAAGCGGCGAGTCACCCACCGTATCGGTTGAAGAGCATTGTGAGTTGATCCGCATCACCGTTGAACATATCAAGGGGCGTATTGCGGTCATTGCTGGAACTGGCGGCAATTCAACCAGAGAAGCGATTGAATTAACCGAATTTGCAAAGAAGGTGGGCGCAGATGCTAGCTTGCAAGTGGTGCCGTATTACAACAAGCCCACCCAAGAGGGAATGTACGCCCACTTTAAAACCATCGCCGAACGCGTCGATCTACCGGTCATTTTGTATAACGTCCCTGGACGCACGGTGGCTGATCTTGCCAACGAGACCACCGTACGTTTAGCACAAGTACCTGGCATCATTGGGATTAAAGATGCCACTGGTAATCTAGAGCGCGGCTCACTCCTACTGGCCGAGCTTAAACATAAACAACTAAATCAATTTGCGGTCTACTCCGGCGATGATCTAACCGCTTTACTCTTAATGTTGATGGGCGGGCATGGCAATATCTCAGTCACTGCCAATGTGGCACCTCGTTTGATGAGCGAACTTTGCAAAGCAGCGATTGCAGGTGATGCGAAGCGTGCGAGAGAGATTCAGTATCAATTGTTGGCGGTCCATAAGATGATGTTTATCGAGGCTAATCCCATACCCGTGAAATGGGCCTTACATCAGATGGGTAAGATTCCGGCTGGAATTCGGTTACCATTGACGCCACTTAGTGAGCCATTGCGGGAGCCCTTGCGCCAGGCCCTGGGCCAAGCCGGCTTACTGTAATTTTGTAAGGATCGAATGCGTTCAGTTCTTCGCACCATCTCGTTGATCTCTGCCATGGTTGTGCTTACTGCATGCAGTAGCTTTAGCAGTATGACCGCTAGCGATAAGGTGGACTACAAAAAATCCGGTGATGTACGGGGCCCCAATCTGGCACTACCCCCAGATTTAATTGCGGCTCAAGCGGATCGTCGCTATGTAGTACAAGATGGTACTGCGACCATGTCGGAGTACAACCAGGCAGTCAAGAAGTCCTCCCAAACACGCTCCAACGTGTTGACGGGTATCCCCGGGATGAAGATTGAGCGTGACGGTGATCGGCGTTGGTTGGTGGTTGATAAGTCAGCGACTGAGCTTTATCCGCAGGTAAAGGATTTTTGGCAAGAAAACGGATTCTTGCTGGTAATTGATTCACCATCGACTGGGATTATGGAAACCGATTGGGCAGAAAATCGTGCCAAGATTCCGCAAGACATTATTCGAAGAACCTTGGGGCGTGTATTAGATTCTGCCTATGATTCCGGGGAGCGCGATAAATTCCGGACTCGTCTTGAGGTGCAAAAACCCGATGTCACCGAGATCTACATTACTCACAAAGGGGCAATCGAGACCCCAGTTAAAGATAGTTCTGGTGCAATGATTACCACTCAGTGGACTGTACGACCAACCGACCCTGAGTTGGAAGCCATTTTCTTGACACGCTTGATGGAACGTCTTGGAATGACCCAAGACCAAGCGAGGGCCCAAGTTGCCGCAACTGCAACAGCTCCCAAAACACCAAGAGCGAAGTTGGTAGAAGAGGGCCCCGCCACGCGTATCGAAATGACCTCCAGCTTTGATCGTGCATGGCGCGACGTAGGTCTTGCGTTGGATCGTTCCAACTTTACCGTTGAAGACCGTGATCGCTCACGTGGTATTTACTTTGTCCGTTACGTCAATCCAAAGGATCTTGGTGATGGACGTAGTTGGTTTGGTCGTACCTTTGGCAAGAGTAATGATTCCGATAAGAAAGCCAAACTCTATCGCGTGGTCGTTCAAGCACGAGGCGATAATCAAGTCGTGATCTTGGTACAAGACTCCGAAGGTAAGCCTGAGAACACCCCCACCGGTAATCAGTTACTCACCACGCTGGATCGTCAGCTCATTAAATAATCACAACCGTAGTACCAAAGAAAAAAGGCGCTCAATGAGCGCCTTTCTTCATACAGCTTCAGAATTACTTCTTGGCTGGAGCAGCAGGAGCAGCAGG
>JBDLUB010000026.1:0-9069 GCA_039805525.1 Pseudomonadota bacterium
TGGGCCATCACGACCAATCACGATGAGGCCTTTTACAAATCGATCGATCGGTTCAGATAAGGGTGTAAAGTCTTGGCCTTTTCCGTCACCGCCAGCAATAAGCCATATATTTTTTTGACCAGAAGCAGCCCCCAAGCCCATTAATGCAGCAACGGTTGCTCCCACATTGGTACCCTTACTATCGTCAATGTATTCCACATCCCGAATCACAGCGACGGTTTGAACCCGATGCGGTTCGCCCTGATACTCACGCAAGCCATGTAAGAGCAAGCCAATACCTAAGCCTGCGGCACGGGCAAGTGCAAGTGCGGCAAGCGCATTGAGGGCATTGTGTCGACCACGAATTCGGAGCGCATCTGCCGGAATTAGTCGCTTAAGTCGTAAGCACTCAGCTTCCTCATACGCATTATTTTTCCTGCGACGGCGACGCTTAATAAATCCCTCTTGCGCTTCCTCCTGCTCCAACGCTTGGGTCGCTTCGTCGGGCTCCGCCCAAACCAACCAATCGATTCCACCGCCATTTAAGTCACGCTCAATGCCAAATGAGTCGCTCTCCCTTGGCGCATCACTTCCAAACGAAATGATCTTATGATCGACGACGTCATTAAATATTTCATTAACCAAGGAATCGTCACGATTGAGAACCAAGGCTGAATCCCTTCCCAAAATTCGAGCCTTCGCAGCTGCATACGCTTGCATATCACCATGCCAATCCAGATGATCTTGCGAAAGATTGAGAACGGTTGCTGCGGTTGGATTGAGTGTGTGGGTAAAGTGCAGCTGAAAACTCGATAGCTCCAGCACCCAAATTTGAGGTAAATCAGAAAAACTTTCCGCCTCATTCAATACGGTGCTTAATTTTTCAAGAGCGGCTGGACTAATATTGCCAGCCAAGGCAACACGGCGACCAGCTCGTTCACAAATCTGAGCCGTTAATGCGCTTGTGGTTGTTTTACCATTGGTGCCGGTAATGGCCAAAATTTTTGGCTGATACGTCGTATTAGCCTCTAGAGCCATGCTATTTAAAGCAGTGAGTGCTCGAGCAAAAAATTCGATTTCACTCCAAACAGGGATCTTTCGCTCATCGCAGATGGCTAAAAATGATTTAGCGGGCTCTTGCAGTGGTGATAAGCCAGGACTAATTCCTAAAATATCGACTTGCTCGAGTAATCTCTTCCAATCGCTTGCTTCAGGGGTAAAGGACTTGAGTCCTTCACCCTCAAGCTCACTTAGCCAAGTTTGTTGTTGTGAATTTAGCGTCGAGAGAGGTCGTGTATCAGCAAGCTGTACTTGTGCACCTTGGCTTAAGCACCACTTCGCCATCGCATAGCCAGATTCACCTAAACCCACAATCAAGATTTGTGGTGAAGTTAATGCAGCGAACTCATCGCTATGGCTGGGACTAAACGGGTGAAGTAAGCGCTGGTTCATGGTATTGATTGTTCTCACCGTAACTTAAGGCTCGATAGGCCAACGAGTACCAACAAAATCGTAATAATCCAAAAACGCACAACTACTTGCGTCTCACGCCATCCGCCAAGTTCAAAATGATGATGCAAAGGAGCCATTCGGAAAATGCGTCGACCTTCTCCATAATATTTTTTGGTGAACTTAAACCACAGAACTTGCATCATCACGGAGACTGTTTCGGCAACAAAAATTCCGCCCATCACAAAGAGAACAATCTCTTGACGAACGATGACGGCGATCGTTCCCAGAGCTCCGCCTAAGGCTAAAGCACCCACATCACCCATAAAAACTTGGGCGGGATGCGCGTTGTACCAAAGAAATGCTAGACCTGCACCACCCATCGCTCCGCAAAAGATTAATAGCTCACCAGCACCAGGAATATGAGGAAATAGCAAATACTTGGCGTAGATCGAGTTACCCATGACATAAGCAAAGGCACCTAGTGCTGCGCCCACCAAAATCACGGGCATGATGACTAGTCCATCTAGACCATCCGTTAAGTTCACGGCATTACTACTACCAACAATGACCAAGTAACTCAAAATGATGAAGCCCATGACACCTAAGGGGTAGCTCACCTCTTTCATAAAGGGGACGGTTAAGTTTGACTTGGCTGGCAGATCTAAGGAGAAGCCGCTCTCGACCCAACTCATGAATAACTGTAAAACCTTCAGGTTATTGACTTCTGAAACCGAGAACGCTAAATAAATCGCTGCAAATAAACCAATTAAGGTTTGCCAAAAGAACTTTTCTCTCGAAGGCATACCCTTTGGATCCTTGTAGACCACCTTGCGATAGTCATCGACCCAACCAATCGCTCCAAAACCAAAGGTTACCAGCATGACGATCCAAATAAAGCGATTACTCAAATCGGCCCACAACACGCAGGAGATAAAAATACCAATGAGGATCAATACGCCACCCATCGTGGGAGTGCCTACTTTGGCTAAATGCGTTTGGGGTCCATCGGTGCGTACTGCCTGATCCACTTTCATTGCAGTCAACTTCCGAATGACCCAAGGACCAAAGACAAGACCAATCAGAAGTGCGGTCATCGTTGCCATCACGGCACGAAAGGTGATGTATGAAAAGACTCGGAAAAATCCATAATCATCTTGTAACCACTGGGCCAAAATCAAGAGCATGGTTTCA
Source organism: Pseudomonadota bacterium (assembly GCA_039805525.1). Classification (GTDB taxonomy): domain Bacteria; phylum Pseudomonadota; class Gammaproteobacteria; order Burkholderiales; family Burkholderiaceae; genus Polynucleobacter. The sequence continues at coordinate 2,623 of JBDLUB010000026.1, forward strand.
CTCCCTCAATGAGAGCCTGCACTACCCGCTCCATCCGCATAAATCGGGATCCTTTAACCAAGATACAAACATTACGTTGGTCAGATTGCCGCAGATTCTGAAGCAACTCAAGATTCAATGAATCAATGTCATCAAAATGACGCGCATCCCCAGTGGGTTTCTCACGTAAATATGCTGCATGACTTTCTTTCGTTAAAGAACCAATCGTCATGAAATGTTCAATGCCACATTGCGCAGCGTACTTCCCAAGTTCCTGATGAAAAGCGGGGCCCTGAGAACCCACTTCTCCCATGTCACCCAAAACTAAATGACGCTCACCACGAAGAGCGGCTAATGCCTTAACAGCGGCTACGACCGAATCTGGATTGGCGTTATACGTATCGTTGATAAGTTCGATGTTCTGGGAAATCGTGATACGCTGCATCCGGCCCGCTACAGGCATGAATTTCTCTAAGCCCGCTTTAATTTGCGGCAACGGAATTTGTGCGGCAATCGCTACTGCGCTGGCGGCTAAGGCATTGCGGTAGTTATGCTCTCCAAGCGTATTGAGTTTCGCCTGAATCGAACCAATCGATGTTCGCACCTCGATCTCACCATCCGCAAGTAAATAACCATCAACCACGGAAGCTGATTCTAAATTTGTATTAGGTATCTGATCTAACCAGCGAAACTCTACATACTGTTTGGAAGCGCACGCATCTTTCCATAGCCGGGTATAAAGGGTATCTGCTGGAAACACGCCCATGCCATCAGACCGAAGTGCACGTAAAGCGTCTGCATGCTCATGCGCCACCGCATCAACGGTTTCCATGAACTCTTGATGCTCCCGCTGCGCATTATTAATAAGTGCAATGGTTGGCCGAGCGATCGCTGCAAGCTCGGCAGTCTCTCCCGGATGATTCATACCTAACTCAATCACAGCCAAGCGATGCGAAGGGCGTAGCTTCAATAATGTGAGTGGCAAACCAATATCGTTATTTAGATTACCTTCAGTCACAAGTAATTCAGTAGGGCCAACCGCCTCTCTGAAGATTGCTGCAATCATTTCCTTAACGGTTGTTTTGCCATTGCTTCCAGTGACTACTGCTAGAGGCAATGCAAACTGGCTTCTCCATGCGGCGGCAAGCTCACCAAGCCCCTTACGGGTATCTTCTACATAAACTGCTGGCAGACTTGTTGGGCAGGATGTTTTTTCACTAATCAAAGCAGCGGAAGCACCTTGCTCGGCCACAGCACTTAAGAAGCTATGCGCATCAAAGCGATCGCCTTTAAGTGCTACAAAGAGCTCTCCAGCAGAAAGATGACGACTATCAGTTCCGACCTGACTAATCAGTTGATCGCGCGCTTCAACCATGCCAATGTTATGCAATTGACTATTTGGAAGTAAGGCATGAATATGAGCAAGATTGGTCATGGTTGGAATGGCTTGCATCAAACCGATCCTCCACTCACTAGACGCAAATGCGCTTGATCTGAAAAGTCAAAACGTTTTCCCTGAATTTCTTGGATGGTTTCATGGCCCTTACCGGCAACCAGAACAACATCTTGAGCTTGGGCTTGCCTAACTGCGCTCATGATCGCTGCAGCGCGATCCGTAATGAGCTCAACGGATGAGGTGTGATGGTCACTCATCCCAGCCACAATCATGTCCATAATGGCTTGTGGATCTTCGGAGCGTGGATTGTCACTCGTAACGATCACATGATCAGCAATCGATTGCGCAACTGCTCCCATCATGGGGCGCTTTTCTTGATCCCGATCTCCACCACAGCCAAATACACACACCAGTTTTCCACCACGCCCTTGTGCAATCGGCTTTAAGGTTTCTAAAACTTTTTGTAATGCGTCGGGAGTATGGGCGTAATCAACTACCATCAATGGGGTGTCTGCGCGATCACTATGAATCACTTCCATGCGACCTAAAACAGGTTTTAGGTTAGAAAGACGTTTTAGGGCATCTGGAATACCAAAGACCATCAGGGTTGAAATCACAGCTAAGGCATTACTTAAATTAAATATGCCCAATACGGGAATAGTGGCTAAATGATTGACTCCATCAATACTCAACTGGCATTGATAAGCATTTTTTTCAAATGTGTATTCTTGAAAATAAATCGATTTGAATCGATTCCTAAGTTTCTCTAATCCATCAAAGGAGGTTTGGCACATGCCGTATGCCCAAATCTCCACATCATCGCGCGTTGCCATACTCATTAATAGCTCGCGCCCAAAAGAATCATCAATATTGATAACAACATTCTTTGGGCGAAAATCAAGAAAGAGTCGGGCTTTTGCAGCACCATACTCAGCCATACTGCCGTGATAATCCAAGTGATCACGGCTAAGATTCGTAAAGACGGCGCAAGCAAAGTGAGTACCATTAACGCGTCCTTGCTCTAAGGCGTGCGAGGATACTTCGAGCGCAATATATTCAGCCCCTTTTGCTTTTAAGCTAGCAAGCTCCATTTGTAAGCGGGGCGCATCTGGGGTGGTGTAGCCCAGTCCTTGTAATTGGTTTGGAAAACCACAACCGAGTGTACCGATCACCGCAGCTCTCTCGGATAAGCATTGTGCAAGCCATTGGGTCACGCTAGTTTTACCGTTGGTACCGGTCACGCCAATCACCGGTATCACTTCGCTGGGTTTGCCATACCACTCTGAGCTTAACCACCCAGCATATTTGGCAAGCTCGGGAACCGCAATGCAACGCTCATCTAAATCCGTTTCCCAGGCGACGCTTTGGCTTTCATCGGTCAGCGGTTGATACAATACGTAGGCAGCCCCTTGGGTAAGTGCCTGAGCAATGTACATCCGACCATCTCGCAAAGCCTTACCATGTCCAACCGAGTAAGCCAGAAACACATCCCCTTTTATAATCAAGCGAGTATCGGCAACTAATTTGATGCTAGGCGCAAGGCTTTGCCTTAAATAAGACAACGCATCGCGATGGGACATTTGAGTATTGGCCATCATTGCTTCAGAGCCACTTTTTGTAACGCGTTAGTAACCGGTGGTGCATCTGGCGTCTGCACCACCGTGCGCTCATTCATATCGGGAGTGACGTTCATGCTACGCAAGGTCTCACTCACAATGGTTGAGAACACAGGTGCGGCAACTTGCCCACCGTAATAACCACCAACGGTAGGCTCATCAACCATCACAGCAACCACAATGCGTGGGGCACTAATCGGTGCCAAGCCAACAAAGAATGCGCGATATTTATTGGAGGCATAGCCTTTGCCTTCAACCTTATGTGAGGTACCGGTTTTTCCGCCAACTCGAAATCCCTCTGCACGCGCAGTCAATGCTGTGCCGCCTTGCTCGGTAACGGTTTCCAACATATTGCGCATCTCAATCGCGGACTTGGCTGTAATAACTCGAGTGCCCGGTTTGTAATCTGGACTACGCAAAATGGTGGTAGGCACTAACTCGCCATCCCTAGCAAAGATCGTATAGGCGCGAGCCAACTGAAATAATGAAGTGGAAATTCCATATCCAAAAGACATACGCGCTTGATCGCTTTGACCCCATTTTTGATATGGATGTAAGCGTCCTGCCACTGCGCCAGGGAATCCAATGTTTGGGGCCTGGCCAAAACCAACTGCTGCAAATAGATCCCACATCTCTCGAGGCTCGAGCTGCAACGCTAATTTTGCAGTACCAATATTGCTCGATTTCTGAATCACTTGAGAAACCGTCAACATTCCATAAGGATGCGTATCGGTGATCGGCTTGGGACCTACTAGTAATTTTTGACCAATGGTCATATTGGTTTCTGGCTGTACCTTACCCTGCTCAAGTGCAAGCACAACTGGGAAGGGCTTCATCGTAGAACCTGGCTCAAAGGTATCGGTCAAGACCCGGTTACGTAGCTGCTCTCCAGTCAGTGCTTTACGCGAGTTGGGGTTATAGCTTGGCCAATTCGCTAATGCCAAAATTTCGCCAGTACGCACATCGAGAACGACTGCACCGCCGGCCTTAGCGCGATGCTTTTCAACGGCACTCTTTAAGGCGTTATATGCAATGTACTGAATCTTGCTATCGATTGAAAGTTGGAGATCTTGGCCGTCCTGTGGAAATTGCAAGATTGCAATGTCATTCACAATACGACCCAAGCGATCGACTACAACCCGTCGTTTCCCTGGCTGAGCCGCCAAGTCTTTATCGCGCGCCAGCTCAATTCCTTCTTGACCGCGGTCCTCCACATTCGTAAAGCCAACCACGTGAGCCATCGCCTCCCCTTCTGGGTAATGGCGACGATACTCATTATTTAATCCAATTCCTGGAATTTCTAAACGACGGATTTGTTGAGCAATCTCAGGATCAACCTGACGCTTTAAAAATACTTGATTGCGCTCATCGGCAAAACGCTTCTTAATCTCTGCCTCACTCATCTCTAGGAGCTTGGCGAGCTGCGTAATTTTCTCAGGCGCAAGGTCGGCAGGAATATTATCCGTGTAAGCAATCACAGCCTTTGCTTCAAGGCTTGTTGCAATTAACTGACCATTGCGATCCAAAATTTTTCCACGCGTAGCGCGCATCTCAATCTCACGCTGCACACCCTTGACCGCTTTGGCTTCATAAAATCCATTGCCTGGACCCTGAATCCAAAATGCACGAATGACCAACGCTACAAATGCGACAAATAATAAGAACAGCATCAGTCGCGAACGCCACATCGGCAGTCGCAAGACAACATTTGGAGAGGTCGAGAAGCCTACCGGTTTCATAGACCTTCCTTAAAGTAGAGAGTGCGATCTGGAGTAATCGGGCTCATCCGCAATTGATTACGAGCCACATCTCGAATACGAGCTGATTTGGAGAGATTGCGCTGCTCAAACTCTAACCTGAGCCATTCTTGGTTTAACTTACGCTCTTGTGCTTGAGCACGCTCTAAGGACACAAATAACTTTCTCGTTTTTTGTTGAGAAGTAACCAGCGACAATGCGCAAATGAGCAGCAATACAAGCAGGCTAAGCGTGGCGCGATTCATACGAGAGCGCCTCTTTTCTGCGCAACGCGCATCACTGCTGAACGGGCACGGTGATTTTCATTAATCTCGCTATCGCTGGGCTTAACCCGAGCAATGATTTCTAAATCGCCCTGCGGTAAATCTTTTGCTCGTATGGGCAATTCTCGAGGGATGCTCACTTGCGCATGCGCTTGCATGAACTGCTTCACGATGCGATCCTCGAGTGAATGAAAACTGATCACCACTAATCGACCGCCAGCTTTTAATACTTTGAGTGCGGCTGCTAGCCCCTTTTCAAGATCAGTTAATTCTTGATTAATGAAGATCCGAATAGCTTGAAAGGTACGAGTTGCTGGATCTTGTCCTGGTTCACGCGTTTTTACTACGCTTGCAATCAAATCTGCCAAGGCTTTAGTAGTATGAACAGGATGTCCTTCTTCACGTTGCTTCACTATGGCACGCGCGATTGATGTTGCGAATCGCTCCTCACCAAAGGTTTTAATCACTTGAGTAATTTCCTCGACGGCTGCGCTGGCGAGCCATTCCCGTGCTGAGATTCCGCGTGTCGTATCCATGCGCATATCAAGCGGGCCCTCGAACCGAAATGAGAATCCCCGCTCTGGTGTATCGATTTGCGGTGAGCTGATACCCAAGTCGAGCAACACCGCATCGACTGATGCCCCCTGAATATGCTGCTCGATATTGGCAAAACTGGAATGAACAATTTGCAGACGTGGATCGCAAAGCGATTGCGCCTTGGCAATCGCCTCGGGATCTTTGTCGAATGCGATGAGCTTGCTCTCCTTGCCAAGCACATCCAAGAGCGCTTGCGTATGACCACCTCGACCAAAAGTTCCGTCGATTAATACGGCAGAGTTGGGCTGAAAAGATGGTCCGCTGATCATGGCGGTGACCGCCTCGGCCAGTAATACTGGGCGATGGATGTTGTTCATGGCGCCCGATCATCAAAAGGTAAATTGTTTTAATGCGTCTGGCATGCCCTGCGCAATCGCTGCCTGTTCTTTTGCTGCATAGGTGTTCGCATCCCAGACCTCTAAATGCGAACCCATACCCAACAACATAATTTCACGTTCAATGTTTGCAGCGGTGCGTAACTCAGGCGTGATCAGAATTCGCCCAGCGCTATCTAAATCAATTTCCGCGGCGTTACCTAAGAAGATTCGGCGCCACCAATGCGCATCCATTGGTAATTGCGCAACCCGAGCTCGAAATGCTTCCCATTCGGGTCTGGGAAATAGCAACAAACATCCGTCGGGGTGCTTGGTTAGGGTGACACGACCTTCGCCCTGCAGCAATAAGGCATCGCGATGCCTGGCTGGCACAGACATGCGACCTTTTGCGTCGAGATTGAGAGCTGAAGCGCCTTGAAACAAAATTTACCCCACTTTTTCACACTTCCTCCCACTTTAGAGGAAGCTTCCTACAGGGTCAAGTATTTTTGGGTAAATTTTTAG
>JBDLUB010000027.1:0-9259 GCA_039805525.1 Pseudomonadota bacterium
CGATCGCATTGAATTACTGCATGGCGACTTATGGGAACCCATTGCCCAGCAGGACTTACGATTTGATTTAATTATTTGCAATCCACCCTATGTGAATGAGCAATCGATGCAAGCCCTGCCTCTAGAGTACCGTGCTGAGCCACGTGAAGCACTTGCTGGTGGATCAGATGGCATGGATCTAATTCGTCAGATCATTCACTCCGCCGGCGAATTTCTGCATGAACGCGGCGCATTAGTACTTGAGATCGGTAATGAATTTGATCATTTCCAAAAAGCTTTTGGGCATCTTTCCCCGATTTGGATGGAGGTATCTGCGGCGACAGGTATGCTTGATTGAGGCAGAGGATTTAAGCCGCTAGAACAAGTCGTTTACAGCAGCAATCGCCTCATCAATTCGCTCGACTGCAATCATTTGCAACTCAGCAATTTTTGTTTTTGGCAAATTAGCCTTTGGAATAATCGCAATCTTAAATCCCAATTTGGCAGCTTCCTTGAGCCTCTCCTGACCTCGCGGGCATGGGCGAATTTCTCCGGCCAAACCAACCTCCCCAAATACCACTAAATGCTTTGGAAGAGCGCGATTACGGATTGATGATGTGATCGCAAGCAGAACCGCAAGGTCAGCAGCTGGTTCGGTAATTTTGACCCCGCCCACTGCATTCAGAAAGACATCTTGATCAAAGCAAGCAATGCCGGCATGACGGTGCAAAACCGCTAACAGCATCGCCAAACGTGCTTGTTCCAAGCCAACCGCTAGGCGTCTAGGGTTAGGAATATGCGCCGTATCAACCAGCGCCTGAATCTCAACTAACAGCGGTCGACTCCCCTCTTGAGTTACCAATACACAGGAACCAGGCACCGTTTGCGGATGTTGCGATAGAAAAAGAGCGGACGGATTGTTGACACCCTTGAGACCTTTCTCGGTCATTGCAAAGACGCCGAGCTCATTGACCGCACCAAAGCGGTTTTTAATCGAGCGCACTAAGCGAAATGACGAATGCGTATCCCCCTCAAAATATAAAACGGTATCGACAATATGTTCGAGTACGCGTGGACCAGCCAAATGGCCATCTTTGGTGACATGGCCAACTAATAAAATACAGATACCGCTTGACTTTGCGAGACGTGTTAACTGCGCGGCACACTCACGTACCTGAGCGACTGATCCAGGCGCAGATGTAAATGCCTCGGAATACAAAGTCTGGATAGAGTCAACCACTAATACCTGTGGCTGAGCAGCCTCAACCGATAGCAATAACTTTTCTAACTGAATCTCTGCCAAGATTTCAAGTTGAGGTGCATTTAAAGAAATCCGCTGAGCACGCAATGCAATTTGAGCGGCGGACTCCTCCCCGGAGCTATATAAAACATCAATCCCTTGAATACTCAGCTCAGCGAGGGCTTGTAATAATAAAGTGGACTTACCAATCCCAGGATCACCGCCGAGCAAGACCACACCACCCGCCACCAATCCCCCACCCAGCACGCGATCGAGCTCCGTAATTCCCGTGGGCAAGCGTGGCGAATCCTGCGCTTCAATGCTCACTAATTTTTGTCGTGGGATTGATTTCGCAAGTCCTTGAAAACGATGGTTGGCAGTCTCGGCCAAAGACTCTTCAAGCGTGTTCCATGCATCGCATGCAGGACATTGGCCCTGCCATTTAGGAGAACTGCCTCCACACGCTTGGCAAACATAGAGGGTTTTGGTCTTCGCCATATTAGTCTAATTTCACGCCAGATTTATTTTCTTGAGCACGGCGCGGCGCATCCTTGCGACGCTCCTCTAGATCTGTAGCACGCGCAGCTGCATCCTTTTGTTTTTGTAAAAATGCTTTTTCATTCTCAGCACGCTCTTGTGCGCGTTTGGGATCAGCTCGTTCAGCAGCCCGACGGGCATCGCGCTCCGTTTTAATTCGCTCTTTAATAATGCGTTGGTTTTCATTGAGCAATACTTCTTGCGCCCGAATCGGGTCAATTTCTTTTCGATACTTAGCTCTTGCATCACTGAGACAAGAGTTTACGAAAAACTTCTCATAACACTCCGCGTTTGTTTTCTTCCAGCGATATTCAACCCACTCGCGCTGTAAAGTTAGTTGAGCTTCGATTTGATTAAGCTTTTCAAGCTCAAGCTCATCATTTGTCGATGCGTGGACTGGAGCAATTGTCAATCCCAAAAAAATAGCAAAGGCTGAAGATAGATTGATACGCTTCATTAAATCTCAACCTTGGCGCCCAACTCAACTAAGCGATTGGCTGGAATGTTGTAGAAATCTGATGGCTTGGCAGCATTTTGCATCATCCAAGCAAAGAGACGTTCGCGCCAAACGGCCATTCCCGGAGATTTAGATGGCGTGATGGCATCACGCGCGAGGAAGAAGGTTGTATCCATCAGATCAAATGGCAGTCCAAACTGCTTGGTAATCAAGTCAAGTACTTTATTAATATCGGGCGTTTCTTTAAAGCCATGTACACTGCGCACAACATAAACATTTCCACCAAGATCTTTCAGGGATAAGCGATCTTCATCCCGCACAAAAGGTACATCCCAGGTACTTAATTTTAAGAAAAAGACGCGCTCATGCATCACATGGTTGTGTTTTAAGTTATGTAGCATTGCCGCCGGTACAAAATCAATATGCGGGGTCAGAAAAATAGCGGTGCCCTCGACTCGATGCGGTGGATGAGCCAACAGATTCTTAATAAATCCCTCAAGCGGAATGGATTCAGCTATCAACTTATCACGCAAGAGTTTGCGTCCCCGATACCAGGTCAGCGAGCAGGTGAACATCACCAGAGCCAACGTGATGGGATACCAGCCACCATCCTTGATCTTAATTAAGGTGGCAGTCCAAAAGCCAATATCAATCACCAAAAAGATCACGATCATGCACAAAATAATGATCGGATTAATATGCCACTCACGACGCATCACAATGCTTAACAAAATAGTTGTTACCAGCATCGTGGAGGTAACAGATAGTCCGTATGCTGCCGCCAAACTCACAGACTCCCTAAACTCCAACACGGTAATGATTACCATGATTAGCAGCGCCCAATTAACAGCAGGGATGTAAATCTGACCTCGCTCAGAGACTGAAGTATGCAAGATATTCATACGCGGTACAAAACCCAGAAGAATGGCTTGATTAATGAGAGAGAAGGCGCCAGAAATAACTGCCTGAGAGGCAATCACGGTTGCGGCAGTCGCTAAGCCGATGACGGGCCACAAAGCCCACTCTGGAACCATAAGATAAAACGGGTTTGATATTGCGGTTGGGTTTGCCAATAAGAGTGCGCCCTGCCCAAGATAATTGAGCAACAAACAAGGCAGCACGATAAATAACCAGGTTAATCGGACCGGGCTCTTGCCAAAATGTCCCATATCGAGGTAAAGAGCCTCTACGCCCGTAACAACAAGAACAACTGCTCCCATCACAATAAATGCGGTTAGAGGGTAATCGATCACAAAATGTATGGCATACATGGGATTGAATGCCAAAACTATCCCGGGTGAATGAGTTATGTTCATAACCCCTAAAATGGCCAAAACAATAAACCATGTCAATGTAATGGGGCCAAATAATTGACCAACCGCTGAGGTACCATATTTCTGAATTAAAAATAGACACACCAAAATAATTAGCGAGATTGGAATCACGGCATCTGTTAAGGCAGGGGTTGCTACCGCGATACCCTCAACAGCGGAAAGTACAGAAATCGCTGGGGTAATTACAGACTCACCTAACAACATACAGGCACCCAGCATCCCAAGAACCATCACCAAAAAATACTGCTTTGAATCACTTTTCATAGAGCGCAAGGCAAGTGCCATTAAGGATAAGACACCCCCCTCGCCTTTATTATCGGCACGCATAACGACAAAGACATACTTGAAGGTCACCACGATGAGAAGCGCCCAGATCATCATAGAGATAACGCCAAAAAGAGCTTCGTTCGAGAATGCAATGCCATGTTCAGGGCTAAAACATTCTTTGAGAGCGTACAGCGGGCTAGTACCAATATCACCGAATACAATCCCCAAGGCTGCAAGCATCATGATTGGCAAACTCTTCTTCTGATGCTCACCACTACTCGAGATTTCGACTGGCTCTAATAGGGATGAATTTGAGTACTCAGGCTTACTAATCGTCATTCAACAATTGGGTAAAAATGATCTTGTGGCTATGATACGCCCTTTAAACCACTTAAAACAGGGAAAAGCTCGACAAGCTAAAGCAAAAAATGGTAGAATTTAAGGCTCAGGCGCGGGGTGGAGCAGTCTGGCAGCTCGTCGGGCTCATAACCCGAAGGTCATAGGTTCAAATCCTATCCCCGCAACCAATCTTTCAAGTCTTTCCGAATCACATTACCTAGTTCAGGTTTTTATTCTTGCCGACTATTCGTGATGCCACAATCGCTTTCGCTTAGACCTTAGGAACTCAACGGTAAGATCGTCAGCAGTGACGCGCCAATGTTGTGCGCCGGTATGAGTGGTTTCAAGAAACGGAATTTGATTGGCTCGATATCGTTCTTTGACAACGCTATGTGGATGACCATATCGATTTCGATATCCATGCTGAGAAAATGCCACAGTTGGTTGGATAGTATCTACCCATATCTGAGATGATGACGTCTTACTACCATGATGCGGGGCCATTACCACCACTTTATTTGGCTTTTGGTAACCCATCTCCTCTAGACGTCGAGTATGCTCATGCTCTCCTCGTTTTTCAATATCGCCTGTTAACCAGAAGCTTGTGTTGGCATTGCGGATCTCCAGCACACAACTGTTTTCATTAGGCTTTCCTCGGTGCGTATTTGCTTTGAAGCTTACCTCCTCAGATGGATGCCAGACTTTAAAGTCCACACCATCCCATTGCCATTCTTGACCAAACTGACAGGGTAGTGCCGGTATGGACGATTGTTTTATTTCATTCATTAACGGATGGTGCTCTGGCATCGTGCCCAAGAATGATTGGATCTTTAGACTCTTCATCAGTGAGTTAGCGCCCCCAATATGATCTGAGTCTTTATGGCTTATAACTAAGCGATCCAACCGATCAATTCCCTCCCCGCGAAAGTACGGCAGTAATACCCGTTCTCCAGCGTTGTCATTTTTTCCAGAAAGTGGGCCAGCATCATATAAGAGTCGATGTGATTTGGTCTCAACTAGGACTGCAGTGCCCTGGCCAATATCAAATATATATGCCTTAAATTGACCATGATTGATTGAATCGGTCACTTGCCAAAATAAAGGGATGCAAAGGGCAATCCCCACAATTCGACTCATTAGATGGCTTGCCATCGGACCCGGACGAATATGCCAATAGATTCCAAGGAACGATAAGGCCATTGCCCAGAGCGTTGGTTGATGCGACCAATGAACTGCCCAATTAAGCCCAGCAAGCCAATTTAGGTACTTCGCCGTCCATTCCATTGCCCCATGTGCGAGCTGGAGAAGGATTGGTGCAAACCACTCAGGAAGAATCGCGCCAGTAATCGCCAAGGGGGTCACAATAAAACTAATCACTGGAATCGCGAGTGCATTGGCTAATGGCGATACGATGGATACTTGGTAAAACCAATACAAAGTGCAAGGTATGAGCGCAATGGTCACAATCCATTGCAAGCGGCAGGATTCGAGGAAGGCTTGCTTGAGTCGCTCGAGTCGACCCCGCTCCCACTCGCCCCCATTCGGGATACCAATGAGGCTTGATGAGGAGCCCATTCCATACAAAATGATGGCTACCGCTCCAAACGATAACCAGAATCCTGGAGTGTAAGGAGCCATAGGATCAATTACCAGAACCAGCAATAGTGCAATCCACCAAATATCAAAGGCGCGTGGAATTCTGGAGGTCCAGAGCGCATAAGCTACGATCCCGACCATGTAGAGTGTTCGTTGAGCTGGTATTTGAAATCCAGCCAACCATGCATATAAAAACGCAACAAGTAATCCGGTACCGGCTGCAACTTTTTGAACAGGAATGATGAGTGGCCATTCGCGACGTCGCCATATCCATGCCCCTAACATGGCACCTAATCCAGAGAGCATCGTAACGTGCAAACCCGATATCGAAATTAAGTGCCCAACGCCGGTGGCATTAAATACCCGCCAATCCGATTGGGCAATGGCATTTTGATCGCCAATCACCAGGGCAATTAGTACCCCAACATAGGACGCAGAGGGATCTAGAGCGGCTTTGATCTTATTGCGTAGTCGCCAACGTTGATACTCGACGGCTGTTTTTAATGAAATCCATCGAGACTCTTGAATTCGCTTACCAGACCTAACCGAACCATGTGCTCCAAAGCCTTGATGAAACATCCATCGTTCAAAATCAAAGACATGGTCATTCATTAAGGTGTGCGGTCTTTTGAGTTTGACAACAAATTGCCACTCTTCACCCGGGACGAGCTCTGGAATCAAACGATTTTTTTGCCACGCCCCACTCCAACTTAAGTAGATTTTTCTAGGCAAAGACTCGGGATGAGCATCATTCCAATCCATCACCTCAAATGCAAAGCGCTGATGTTGCCCATCACCGCTTGGTAATTGAGCAATATAGCCCCGAATGGTTAATTCTTGATCTTCAAGAGAAATTGGTAAGGGGGATGCAAGCCTTTCCTTTGCATAATGAAAGTGATAGCCCCACCCTAATAATCCTACTGCTAGTCCAACCGCTAAGAGCGAGAGGGTGCGATTGCGATCCCGCAAATAATAGCTAACGATCAGTAAAAAGATTCCGGAAATAATGCTTACTTCTGGGCCGTGATTCGGTAAATTGGGTAAAAAGAGAAAAGCCGACCCTCCGGCAATCCATGCCGTAATTGCGATGCGTAGCACGTTATTGGTTCAGAAGTTGGCCCCAGCGCGGTAGGGCCTGACTTACATTGTGAATGACAGCTTGCGATAGCAGGTCTGGTTGCACGCTACGGATTTCTGCCAACACTTGCGCAATACGGGGTAAAAATGCTGGCTCATTACGACGCTCTTGTTCGGAGCGTAACCATGCCGGTGGGATATCTGGCGCATCGGTCTCGGTCACGATAGCATCCATTGGTAACTCTTGAATGAGTCTACGAATTTGTAAAGCACGCTCATAGGTCGCCGCGCCTCCAAAACCCAATTTGAATCCCAGCTCGATAAATTGCCGAGCCTGCTGAAAACTACCATTAAATGCATGGGCAATACCGCCACTGATGGTTCGTTGACGTAGCGCTTTCAAAATCATATCTTGCGAACGACGGACATGCAAAATGACTGGTAATTGATATTGTTGGGCCAAATCCAGTTGTGCATGAAAAAAGAATGCTTGTCGATGTGGATCTAGCTCAGCGACAAAATAATCCAGACCAATTTCACCAATACCAACAAAGTGAGGGTCATTTTTAGCATTGACCACTTCAGTCTCTAACGTTTTTAGATCACTTTCGCTAGCGCGATCGGTATACAGCGGATGAATCCCCAGGGTATAGACCAAATAAGGAATCTCGTGCTTAAACCGATGGGTAAGCTCTTGAACGGTCTCAAAATCCTGAGCTCGTACTGCGGGCAATAAGATGCCTGCCACTCCAGCGCTTTTTGCACGCTCTACGATGCTCTCGATATCACTTAAAAATTCTGGGGCATCGAGGTGGCAATGGGTATCAAGCCACATCGATCACTATTCCCTAAATGGCTCAAGTACACCGCGGGTCAAGCGCAAAATACGATCGCACCGTTTGGCCCGAACTGGATCATGGGTAACGATCAAAAATCCGGTGCCTTGCTCTTTGGCAATATCGAGCATTAAATCGAACACCCGATCAGCAGTCTCGGTATCCAAGTTACCAGTTGGCTCATCAGCTAATACACAATCTGGCTTTCCAACTAAGGCGCGTGCTACTGCAACCCGTTGACGCTCCCCTCCCGATAACTCTGCTGGGGTGTGATGCAGACGCTTTCCTAAGCCAACGGCATCTAATAGAACCTGTGCTGGGACCTGAGCATTCTCCTGACTCAAGCCTCTAATGCGTAAAGGCAAGGCTACATTCTCAAGCGCTGTTAATTCATCAAGTAGATGATGAAACTGATATACAAAGCCCAGGCGTTCATTACGGATTTGATCAAGCTCCTTCGGACTCATCCGATTGAGTAATTGACCGGCCAACTCTACCTCACCAGCACTTGCCGTATCCAATCCTCCCAATAGGTGGAGCAAGGTACTTTTACCTGAACCAGAGGATCCCACAATCGCAACCTTCTCGGCCGGACTTAACTCCAAATCGACTGCTTTCAATACTTCAACGGCATTAATACCCACTCCATAGGTTTTAGCAAGTTGAGACGCTTTCAGAACTGGCTTACTCATAGCGCAATGCCTCGGCTGGTTTGACCTGTGCTGCCCTTCGGCTTGGATAAATCGTTGCAAGAATCGATAGAACAAATGCCATGATTCCTACCTTTAGTACATCATCGAGACGCACATCCGATGGCAGCTGGCTAATGAAATAAATATCTCTTGGCAAGAACTGCACTCGGAAGAGAGTCTCAATAAACGGCACGATCACATCGATGTTAAGAGCAATGAGCAATCCAAACGCAACGCCTAGGATCGAGCCCAACAAACCAATCGCCAAACCTTGCACTAAAAATATGCGCTGCACAAGCCCTGCACTTGCTCCCATGGTTCGCAAAATTGCAATATCTGCCTGCTTATCTGTAACGGTCATCACTAAAGTCGAAACTAAGTTAAATGCTGCTACCGCAATAATCAAGGTCAAAATAATGAACATCATTTTTTTCTCAGTTTGGACTGCAGCAAACCAATTGCGATTAGAGCGTGACCAATCGCTAACCCAAAGCGCTTGCGGTACCACCTGAGCTAGGCGCACCGCAATTTCAGGGGCCTTTTGCATGTCATCGACCTTTACGCGCAAACCAGTCGGGTCGGTCATTCGTAACAAGGCGGCGGCGTCCTTCCAGTGCATCACAGCCAAAGTACTATCGTATTCATAGTGACCGCTATCCACCATACCAACTACCTGGAGAGAGCGCATCCGTGGCATCATCCCAGCGGGAGTTAAATCACCCTCGGGAACCAATAGATTTACGCGACCACCCACCCTTACACCAAGGGTGCCTGCCAGTTGGGTTCCTAATACAACCCCAAATTGCCCGGGCTTGAGATCGCTAATTGAACCCACAATCAATTGCTTGGGTAGATCAGATACTCGACCCTCTAAGGCTGGATCCACACCCCGCAACGCAACCCCG
>JBDLUB010000028.1:0-9044 GCA_039805525.1 Pseudomonadota bacterium
GGCGCACCCTCGTGACGCAGTAGCTCGGTATTTTCAAGATTAGTTAATTTCTTTAATTGGCCAACAGCACCTCGCAGTGAAAACCCTTTGTCCGCACTGCCAGTGCCAATACTCATGGTATTGCCATGAGGAAAGATCCAACCATAGAAGTCGGGGGATAGCGTTCCTTGATAAAACACATCGCAACGCGATCCGTCATAACCTTGAGGAGGCGCCTCGGGTACTCGAACAATCTCATGGTAGGCAAACACATAGTCCACATCTTTGGCTCCAGGAATGGCTTGGCGCCCTACTCCTGATTTCGCACCATCGGCACCAATGATTGCCTTCGCTCTGACTGCGCCAGTCTTCTCCGGCTCCGATCGATTCGTTGAATGAATTCGATAGTGAACAATTGCAGTACCATCAGCATCACGTGTGATCTTTTCAAAAACACCAGTGCGACGCGTAGCGCCATCATTGGCTGCTCGGACTCGAAGCCATTCATCGAATTGATCGCGATCGACCATTCCGACAAAGCCGCCCTCAATAGGAATATCCACTTGATTATTTTTAGGGGAGATCATACGGGCTGAGCGGGCTTTAGCTACCAATAACTCATCTGGAATCTCAAAATCTTTAATTAGACGGGGTGGGATTGCGCCACCACAGGGTTTGATGCGTCCTGCACGATCGAGTAGTAAAACAGTATGTCCCATTTTGGCAAGATCGCCTGCAGCAGTCGCCCCTGCGGGCCCGCCACCAACGACTACTGCATCAAAGGTTTCTAGGGTACTCATGATGATCCTCCATGGGAAATAAGCTGACGAGAGATTGATGCTTCCATCGGCTGGGATTTGGTAATTCGTTCAATCGGTCTAATATAAAAGGACAGGATGGCAGCAGCCATAAATAAAATGGCTTCAATGAAAAACACACTCGCATAGGCGGTCACTGGGTCACCCAACAAAGAACGCGCAAGATCGCTTGCTCCAGTTCCTAAAATGCCGCCCAAACCAAAGGCAATTGCTTGCGCTGCGCCCCAGACCCCCATTCGCACACCTTCGCGACGCTCCTTACCCATGCCGGCAAATTGCATCATGGAGCCAATCGCAGCAATTGAAAACGCGCCGTTGGATACGCCCAATATAAATACAGTGCTAAAGAATGGCCAACCAGGTCCAACTAATCCAGACATCATCAAACTCAACATGGCGAGTGATGAGGCAATACAACCGCCGACCGTCCACATCCGCAAGGACGATAAATTGGGATTCTTACTTCTGCTCGTAACAAATCCACACAAAAGCATCCCGCAAAGCACACCCGCATGCTGAAGGCCTGATAGGCTTGTTGTTTCTCCAGGCGTTAAACTAAACGCAGTACCTGCAAATGGCTCTAGGATCAGATCTTGCGAGCTATATGCCAACATCGAGATAAAGACAAATACAGTAAAGCGCCGTACCCGGGACTCTTGCCACACTTCAGCTAGCGCCTCTTTAAAGCGCAGCTTGGGCTCATTGGCGTTTTGTGCTGATTGCGCTAACGATTTCGGCTCAAGCCCATACAGGGCAATGAAGCTAATGGCTAAGGCCAAGCACGACACCCCAAGCGAGACCATGATGAGGCGTTCAAAAGAAAATGGGTCGAGTAGTTTTCCGCTAATCCCCGCGGTAATGGCAAAGCCAAAGATCATCATGAGCCAAACGCAACTTGCAGCAGCGGCTTTGCGCTTTTCATCCACGCGTTTTGCTAGGAGTACTAGTAAGGCAGTACCACTTGCACTCACTCCTAGGCCAATCATCATGAAGGCAATGAAAGCAAGACCAATACCCCAACTGACATCACGACTCATTAGAGCGACTGCACTTGCTGCTAATACTCCACCGCTTGCCAAAATCACCATCCCGCCCTGAATCCAAGGCGTAGAGCGACCACTCCGATCGGAGCCAAAACCCATGCGGGGTCGGATAAATTGCACCAGGTAATGCATCGCTACTAGCAATCCAGGTAATAAGGCAGGAAGCGCGAGCTCAATGACCATCACTCGGTTTAAAACCGATGTGGTTAACACGACCACCGCACCCAAGGAAGCTTGCACCAGACCTAAGCGAGCGATTCCGAACCAATTGAGAGTGGTTGTATTTGACGTCATCTTATCGACCTACTGCGAAGGCACTGATCATCATGCCGCTCACAAATAAGGGAACACCAAAGCCACTTAGGAATAAAGCGCGCTTCACAGGATCCCCCAAGAAATACTTCATCATTAGCAATTGCGCAATGATTAAGACTAGGATGGCTAATGCATGAAATGAGCTGCCGTACCAATATAGAAATCCAACCACTAGGTATTGCGGGACGATCATCATCAAACAGGCATTCCAAGCCGCTCCGTTGATACCCAATTGCACTGGTAATGAACGTACGCCCATCTGGCGATCACCCTCGATGGCCTTAAAGTCATTTAAGGTCATGATGCCGTGCGCGCCAATGCTATAAAGCAAGGCTAAGATGATCGATGCGGTTGATGGAAACACATCCCCCAACATCACCGCGGAACCGGTGAACCATGCAAGGCCTTCATACGATAAGCCGCAAGCCGCATTCCCCCACCAGCCATTTTGTTTGAGGCGTAACGGTGGCGCACTATAGGCCCAAGCTAAGAATAGGCCAATCAAGGTGGCAACAAACGCCCAGGGACTAATCCACCAACCGACGAGGAGCGATAAGCCGGTCCAAAGAATGGCAATATAAAGGCCCCAACGACCAGGCATGCGCCCTGATGGAATTGGGCGATTGGGCTCATTAATGGCATCCACATGTCGATCAAACCAATCATTGATCGCCTGACTAGTAGCGCATACCATCGGGCCAGCGAGCAGTACACCAGCGAGCAAGATCTGCCAACGCTCAGTAATTGCTATACCGGTTGCAATGACTCCGCAAGCAAATGCCCACATGGGTGGAAACCACGTGATCGGCTTGAGCAACTCCAGAATTGCAAGCGGAGTTGGCCAAGTCCGTTGAGAAGTTTGGTTTAAGACCGAAGTCCCCATTTCCATAATCCGTCGGTTGAAAATGGTAAGACCATCATGATGTGTTCCAGAATGGCGAGCGAGAGTAAGGTCGCCAAAATGGTCGATGACGCAATTTGATACGGGCTGGCATTGATGGCAAATGCGTATTGCCAAAGTGGTAAAGCTACTAAACCTGCCAAAAGAATCGAAATCGGCAACAAGGGGTTCATGGCGCGCTTAGTAAAGTAGCTGTGCATGTATTGCAGATGCACAGGTAAGAACTTCTCATTCAGATTCAATACCCCTAAAAATACATTGAGCTTGGCACTTTGCCGCATCGCCCAGAGGATGAGAAAGGTCCATAAACCCACTAAATTACTACCACCCCATGTAGCGACTGCTACGGCAATTCCGAGAACAATCAAGGCTAATTCATGATGCGAGATAGTCTGAAACGCATAAATCGCTTTACGCACACCCTTGCAATCGGGCGGGCATGGGGTGCGCCTTGAGCCAGTCACATACCCTAATAAGAATCCAATCTCTTGCCAAGCCCAAACCAATAAAGCGCAAGTAAATCCACAATATGCTCCAGCCACTGTATTAAGGTTGGCACTAGTCTTTAGGCCAACTAATGCAAACAGCAAAACCATACCGCTCATCCAAAAAGTTGTCTGATGAGTCGAGCGCGGCCGTTGATTGAGTAACAAAATAATTCCGGTGCCAAACCACCATAAGAAGATGGTGTAGAGCATCGGAAAGAGAAAGCTACTCACGCTCATTGTTTGTTACCAACTAGGTACCAAGCGGACATTACGGGGTAACTCGTGGTTGTGCACGGGTAAGAAATAAGCGCGAGCAAAGACTAGGCCCGCACGCACACCCAAGAGCGGCACCATGACTTTTGCTAAGAAACCTCCGCGAGCTTTATAAACATCCATTTTTTGGAATAAGGCCAGCATGCGGTTCATGCACTCATAAAAACGGGGGTCATCCAAGTTCAAAGAGATGGGGAATACCTGTTTGGTAATCTCATTGGTGATCCGCAAGACCTTTTTGTCATAGTCAGTAGGTGAGATTTGCATCGCTTTATACAACTGTGGTCGTGAATGATCACGAACATACATCGTGCTATAGACCGCTAAGCAGAAGAACCGAATCCAATACTTATTCAACCCTGTTAATAAATGGGGGTTGGCGCGCATAATTAATGCAAAGGCCTCGCCATGACGAAACTCGTCGTTGCACCATCTCTCAAACCACAAAAAGATCGGATGAAAACGAAGTTCTGGCTTTTTCTCAAGCTCTCGAAAGATCGTGATGTATCGTGCATACCCAATCTTCTCGGAAAGATAGGTCGCGTAGTAAATAAACTTGGGTTTGAAATATGTGTATTTTTTAGCTTTGGCTAGAAAGCCAAGATCAATTCCGATATCAAAATCTTTTAACCACTGATTAATAAAGCCCGCATGGCGCGACTCATCACGAGCCATATAACCGTAGAGCAACTTCATATCCTCGTTCTTCACCTTGCGCTTGATCTCGGCGTACAAAATACATCCTGAGAACTCCGAGGTAATGGAGCTAATTAAGAAGTCAACAAACTCGTCATAGAGTTCGGGATCCACATTGGAATAGTTCTTGCTCATATCAGCAGGCCGCTGAAAGTGATCAGAATTAATATCGGCTGCAAATTCAGCCATTAGAACATTCCACTCTGAGCGCAATGCATCAATATTGGTCCGATCGACCTCGGCAAAGTCGGTGGTATAAAAACGTGGACTCAACATCGCATCTTGCAATGCCTTTTTTGTTGAATCATTAATTTGCGGGGTCGCCGGAATCTGGTCTCGTAGTAGGCTTTCTGCGGATTCCATCTATTTCTCCAATATCAACGTTGTTGGGGTTGATTTGCATCCGTCCGAAGAAGGCGTGCAAAATGTTGCGAATTAATAATCCCAAAGGACTCCAAATCAATCATGCGTCCGGTGCTGGGGTCAGCAAGGGTTAAGCGCCCATCTTGACGGGCAATTAACTCAAAAGGAGGCTCGCTACCAATCTCGCGACGCTTGCGCTCTTGCGCCAAGGTCCGTAATGCACCGCGTACAAAGCCAGCCTCCCCAATAATCACATCCACTTGCTGCTTCGTTTGATAGTCAACTACTGCAATTGAGCCATCAGAGCGATCTTCAAATCGGAGCTGCTTAATCATTTTTGCTGGCGCATCGGGGTAGCGCGCGATCTGTTGAGACTGCGCAATCACCCAAGCAATGAACACAGCAAATACTCCAAGTGCGAGCACCAGAATCGTTGTTTTACTCAAGAGGGGTGATGATGAGCGGCTCATGTGCGCGATTGAGATACCTTTGCAATCGCCATGCCTTGTCCATAGGAGCTAGCGGATGACTCGGGTTGGCTGATCGGTTGGGAACGCAGCTCAACTTGATTCATGGTTGCCCAGGTATCTGCAAATAACTTAGCTACCTTGGCACCGTCGGGTACGCATCGCATCATGGGCTCGGGATGCGCTAACTTCCAAGCGCGAGCATGGGGCCATAAATGCAAGAACGGAATTTTGTCATCCGCATTGAGTTTGATGGGGATATCCGCACTACCATCTGGATAAATGTGGACACCTGCTTGGGCTAAACGTTTGAGGGGTAAATTAAACGTAATCGTTAGCACAATCCCAATACGCATCACTAGACGCCGATTGGTTAAGGTGTACATCGTTGCATTCACCGACCAATAGGTGAGCAAGACTAACAAGGTCAATGCGCAAAGCGATAAGCCGAAAGCCCAAGCAAAGCCAGGCCACTCCTCAGCCCAGCCGCCCGTGGAGCGAATAATAGCAACGGTCTTGAGAACCACCATGGCAGAAAAGTAAAGCGCAAACCATTGCAAATGTGCAGCATGAAGTGCAAATGATTTGAGATCTGGCTTTCCTTGCCAAAGAATGCGCTCATTTTGAGGCAATGGCTCCGGCAATCCGGGCTGCGCCTCGAACTCATGCTCTGGGGACTGGTAGATGGTGCTCATTCCAATTACACCAATGGCTCACTGCGTTCAGGAGTGGCATACAAGGTGCCTGCCCCAAAGTACGCCATGATTTTTTCTTCTTCGAGCAGGGTAATTTGCTCCATGCTCTTGGTCGCGGGTACTTTGGCAAAGTGCTTACCTAAGACTGCTTTGACAGATACCTGATTGCGACCGACCCGAGCAAAGTTCATCGGCAATAGCACACGACGCGCACCCGCTTCAGGAGTGGTCTCGAGCTCCAGATACCGAATCATCATCTCCAGACGATCAACCCAAATCTCTTTAATGGTTCCACCGCGTACCCCATCGGCACCCACTACATTGAGACCACGCGGATCAATATCTTGTCTAGCCACACTGAAGTCACTCAGCAAGCGCATTGGGACAATGCGAGGACCACCCTCTGGCATGTGATCAGGCACATCGGCACGATTGGCATATGCGCCTGGGCCAATACCATCGAGCATTGGGTTGCCAGTTGGCTCAATTGGTGCGCCATTCATGCCATTCGCTGGTCTGGCAGCCAAACGCTCTAAGGGCTCATCTCGCGGCACCGTGACATCACCACCGAATTGGGTCTTAAAGGTTTTTGGTTTAGGCATCGCTGCAATGCCTTCGGCACGACGTACCTTGCCGGCTTGATCATACTCAAGCGGAAATCCCTCGCGCTTACTCTCAATGGTGAGGTAATAAATAAGGATGGCGAAGAAAACCCAAAATGCATACAGGGCTAATTGCGCGACATCCACGTATTGTGTAATTGCTCCAGTTCCCATAACGTACTCCCCTCTTTAACAATGGATTAGCTTGGAAACTCTGCTAATCCAAACTTCGAATCTGACAGCGTTGGCTTTGGACGTTTCATCATGACCAAAGGACCAATCGCAACTAAGGTTGCAAACAACAAAAATAGTTCTATGTGATAGACAAAGCTATACCCCGTTCCAGGTGAGACCAAAACGGATCCGAGCGACCCAGATACAGCCAAGGTCGAAACTACATCCCGAATCACTCCACCAAGTCCAATCGCTAGACCGGCTGCACTAGCACTCACCGCACCCCAGGCGCCGATGACCAGACCATTCATGCCCAAAGAATCAAAACTCATGGCGGTTGCGAGAGTGCTAACCGCAAATAATCCCCCACCAAAACCAATCAAGAATGCGCCAACCCGAAATAAATTAGGCGCCAGTAATGGTTCAGAGAAGATGACGCAAGTAAAGGCAAAGATCCCACAGAGAGCCCCAATTGCAGCTAAGCGATGTGAATCAATTTGACGATTTAAGACCTTGGCCGCCAACATAAATGCCAATAAGGCTCCAATCGAGGTCAAGCCGGTTAACAAGGTGGTGGCACTCACTGACAAGTGAAGTACCTCTGCTCCATAAGGCTCCAAGATGATGTCTTGCATGCTAAAGGCGGCAGTTCCCATTCCTAGTGCAACCAAGAATCGAATCACTTTGTCTTGCTTGGCAAATTGATTCCAAGACTCTTTAAAGCGAGTGATTGGCTCTTGATTGAGCTGCTCCTTCGTCTTTGGTTGGCGTGCCTCTTGTTTCCACAGCGCCATCAGGTTAAGTGCCATCGTCAGTGCTGCGGCACCCTGTACCACTTGAATCAAACGCAGTGGAGAAAAATTACTCAGTAATAGTCCGAACAGCACACTACTGAAGACCATGCCGACTAGGAACATGACATACATGAGCGCCACAACTCGAGGGCGGGATTCCGTCGTTGCTAAATCTGAGGCCAGCGCCAAGCCTGCGGTTTGCGTAATTTGCATCCCAGCACCAACCAATAGAAATGCAAGTGCTGCGGCAATATAACTAAACCAATGCGGCCAATTTGAATCGCCAGACAATAGAATCAGAGAGAATGGCATGATGGCAAGGCCACCAAATTGCAACCAACTACCCAGCCAAATATAGGGGACACGCTTCCAGCCTAAAAAGGAGCGGTGGTGATCGCTCTTAAATCCTACCAAGGCACGAAATGGAGAGAACAATAAAGGTAGCGCCACCATCAGCGCAACCAGACTCGCGGGTACGCCCATTTCAACAATCATCACGCGATTGAGGGTACCAATCAGCATCACAGTCGCCATCCCCACCGATACCTGGAACAGTGCCAAACGCAACCATTTACTTAAAGGTAAATCCTTAGTTGCGACATCAGAAAATGGCATGAACCGTGGCGAGATTCGACGCCAGGCTGAGAAAAGATTCAGGTTCATCACTCGCATCATCGACTTAGCACCATCGCCTGCGAAATATAAAAACCGCGTGCAATTTTTTGGGTCGCATCAATCTTCCAGTTACTCAGATCAGACTCGCGTGTAATTAACCTCGCAAGCGTTTGCTCAGCAACTGGCTCAATAAAAGGTGCGCGATCACCGCGTGGAAATAAACGTCCTACCGCAATCATGGTGGATAAAAATGGATTCTTAGGTGCAAAAGTGAATGCAATCCGTTGCCGAGTCCGTTGCGCAAGTCCTGCAAGTGCCTTCGTAATATCGCGGCGATGGTAATGAATCATGGAGTCCATACAAACCACATGATCAAAGTCTCCCAAGGCAGGATCTAACATATCCCCTGCAAAAAACTCAATTGACCCCCGACCCAAATCCGTCGGTAAGCGCTCGCGTGCTAAATCAATCAAAGTCGGAGAGATATCGGTTGCCATCACCTGCGCACCGCGCTTGGCCGTCTTTTCGCACGCCACGCAGACCTCGTCGCACAGCGCGGCGCCAGCGGGTTGGTGCGTGAAGCCCATGGCGACCTCCATCTGGGGAACATCGTGCTCTGGCAAGGGCAGGTGCTGGCCTTCGACGCCATCGAGTTCGACCCTGCACTGCGCCGCATCGACCTCATGAACGATGTCGCCTTCACCTTCATGGACCTGCTGGCGCTCGGCCTGCCCGCACTGGCCTGGCGTTTCATCAACGCGTATGTCGAGCGCACGGGCGATTACGAAGGGCTGGTGCTGCTGCAGGCGTTCGCGGCGGGT
>JBDLUB010000029.1:0-10957 GCA_039805525.1 Pseudomonadota bacterium
CGTACTCGTGAAGGTAACGACTTCTATCATGAAATGAAAGAGTCAAACGTGATCGATAAAGTGGCTATGGTCTTTGGTCAGATGAACGAGCCCCCTGGCAACCGTTTGCGTGTCGCGTTAACAGGCTTAACGATGGCTGAAGCATTCCGTGATGAAGGCCGCGACATCCTGTTCTTCGTTGACAACATTTACCGCTACACCCTTGCAGGTACCGAAGTATCTGCTCTATTGGGCCGCATGCCATCCGCCGTAGGATATCAGCCCACCTTGGCCGAAGAGATGGGAAAGCTCCAAGAGCGAATTACTTCAACTAAAACAGGCTCGATTACATCGATTCAGGCCGTTTATGTTCCTGCAGACGACTTAACCGATCCGTCACCAGCTACCACCTTCTTGCACTTAGATTCTACGGTCGTGTTATCCCGTGACATCGCGGCTCTAGGTATTTATCCGGCGGTTGATCCCTTGGACTCAACGAGCCGACAGCTTGACCCGCAGGTGGTGGGAGCAGAGCATTATGAAGTTGCACGCGGTGTGCAAATGACCTTGCAACGTTATAAAGAATTACGAGACATCATTGCGATTTTGGGTATGGATGAGCTTTCTCCCGAAGATAAGTTAGCCGTTGCCCGTGCTCGTAAGATCCAGCGTTTCTTGTCCCAGCCTTTCCACGTTGCCGAAGTTTTTACCGGCTCACCTGGAAAATACGTTCCATTAAAAGAGACAATTCGTGGCTTTAAGATGATTGTTGGTGGTGAACTTGACCATTTGCCAGAGCAGGCTTTTTATATGGTTGGTTCAATTGATGAGGCCATTGAGAAAGCGAAGAAACTCTAATGGCAACCATTCATGTTGACGTGGTGAGTGCAGAGCAGTCAATTTTTAGTGGCGAGGCTAAATTTGTAGCCCTGCCAGGCGAATCAGGCGAGCTTGGAATTCTGCATGGCCACACTCCTTTAATCACACGTATTCGACCTGGTTCAGTGCGGATTGAAAAGGCCGATGGTGACGAAGAGTTCGTGTTTGTTGCAGGCGGCTATTTAGAGGTTCAGCCAGACTGCGTTACGGTTCTGGCCGATACGGCAATCCGTGGGCACGATCTGGATGAGGCCAAGGCGCTTGAGGCAAAAAGGCGCGCTGAAGAAGCTATGCAAAATCGTGCCGGTGATTTTGATATTGCCTACGCCCAGTCTGAATTTGCAATGGCCGCAGCTCAGTTGGCTGCTATTGCGCGCTTGCGTCGTAAGAAGTAAGCCGAATTGTTAGCAAACGATCGCTTCCTCCGGGCCTGTTTGGGTCAAAAAACGGACCGCACCCCTTTGTGGCTAATGCGTCAGGCAGGCCGATACCTACCTGAATACAATGCAACGCGCGCAAAGGCTGGTAGTTTTTTGGGCCTTGCTAAAAACCCCGCTTATGCAACAGAGGTTACTTTACAGCCATTAGACCGCTATCCCCTAGATGCGGCTATTTTGTTTTCTGATATTTTGACCATCCCTGATGCAATGGGCCTGGGCCTTCAGTTTGCTGCAGGCGAAGGCCCAAGCTTTGCTCACCCTTTGCGTACTGAGGAGGCTGTTAAAAATTTAAGGCCTGCAGATCTCCATCAGCTGCAATATGTGTTTGATGCGGTGGCGCAAATTAGGAAATCGTTGATCCAAGATGGTAAGCAGCGCGTTCCGCTAATTGGATTCTCTGGCAGTCCATGGACCTTAGCTTGTTACATGGTAGACGGCTCAGGTTCGGATGATTTTCGACATGCGAAGACCATGATGTTTAATCGCCCGGATTTGCTCAAGCATATTTTGGACATTAACATTCAATCGGTAGCTGCATATTTGACGGAACAATTACGCTCGGGCGCTCAGGCGCTCATGATTTTTGATACTTGGGGTGGGTTGTTGCCTGATGGTTGGTACCAAGAAATCTCATTGGCAAGTATGCGTAAGGTGATTGACCAGCTTCCTCAAGAATTAAATGGGCAAAAGGTGCCGATTATTATTTTTACAAAGGGCGGCGGTTTGTGGCTCGATGACATGGCAGAATCCGGAGCCGATGTGATTGGGCTTGATTGGACAATATCGGTTGCTAAAGCAAGAGCTCGGTTAGTCGAAAAAAATAAATCGATTGCGCTTCAAGGCAATCTTGACCCACTCGCTTTGTTTGCCAACCCAGAACAAATTGAGATTCAGGCCAAGAAAATCTTGGATGGCCTCAGCAGGGCCCCCGCTCTAAAGGCAGATCTCCACCCCCTCGATGCACACATTTTCAATTTGGGGCACGGAATTTCCCAGTTCACTAATCCAGATAGCGTTACCGTCTTAGCTAAGACCGTTATCGAGCATTCAGAATATCTACGTAAGGCCTGAATTAGCCGTTTTGCCCCTTTGCTTTGGTAGGTTTGGGGATAGACTTATGCACAAATAGTGTCGGCCCATTGGATTTCATGAAGATTATCAATATACCGCATATCATGGTTTGACTTTATGCGATAAGCTATTGATCTAATTAAATATTTGTTAATATTCATTTGATATAAGCAAGTTAGGATCTGCTATCACTTTTCTTGTTTGTTAGCCTAAGAAGCGGTTGTCCACAAAGTTATCCACAGATTAATCAACACACTAGTTTATTGAATCAATCAACGCCAATCATCGTTAAAGTTGTGGTTGATCGGCCTCTTCCGGAGGCCTTTGATTACCTATGGGATAAAGCAACGCTTCGCGGCGCGCCCCAGATCGGAATGTTGGTTGAGGTCCCTTTTGGACGAACAAACCTGCCGGGCATAGTCATTGAAGTGACTACTTACTCCCAATTAAATGAATCAAAATTAAAGAAGG
Organism: Pseudomonadota bacterium; assembly: GCA_039805525.1. Lineage (GTDB taxonomy): Bacteria > Pseudomonadota > Gammaproteobacteria > Burkholderiales > Burkholderiaceae > Polynucleobacter. Next base: position 2,841 of record JBDLUB010000029.1, read on the forward strand.
TCATGCAGGTCGCGCCCCTTAATCCCTTGAATAGTCGCTTGATGGAATTGGCATATTTTGCCTCCCAATACTATGTACATGGACTTGGTGAAACGATCGTATCAACGATACCAAAATGGTGGCGCACTACGAGCAACTGGAGTAAATCAATTGATTATTTAAAACTCGAAACAAAGGTAGCAACTGAATCAAAAGCCAGTGAGAAAAGACTCTCTCTTGAAGAGCTCAATGATGATCAAAGACGAGCAATTCAGATCCTAAACGGTCATCAGCAAGGGACATTTAATACATTCCTTCTCAACGGGGTGACCGGCAGTGGCAAAACAGCCGTTTATCTTACGTTTATAGAAAACTTGCTAAAGCAAAATCCCGGGGCCCAAGCTTTAATCATGCTGCCCGAAATTAATTTAACTCCGCAATTACAAAGGCGAATTCAAGAGCATTTCCCACAAGAGGCTTTGGCCGTTCTTCACAGTGGATTAACTGAGAAGCAGCGTGGCATAGCTTGGTATCAGGCAATGACAGGGGTTGCGCGCGTTGTATTAGGAACGCGACTATCGATCATGACCCCCTTGCCAAAATTGGCAGCAATTGTGGTCGACGAGGAAAATGACAGCTCATTTAAACAGCAAGAAGGTATAGCTTATTCGGCGCGCGACTTAGCGGTGTGGCGTGCAAAAAACGAACGCCTGCCAGTTGTTTTGGTTTCAGCAACGCCCTCCTCGCAAACCTGGCATGCAGTAAAAGAAGGTCGGTATCAGGAAATTCAGTTGGCCAATCGAGCTGGCGGGTTTCAAATGCCCAATGTAGAGCTGGTGGCTCCCAATAAGTTATCGCGCTCGGTCTCTATGAATCCTATGATGATCAGAGCGCTTGAACAGAATCTTCACAAGGGTCGACAGAGTCTAATATTGATTAACCGGCGCGGATTGGCCCCCGTGATTAGTTGTTCATCGTGCGATTGGTTAAGTGAGTGTGAGCATTGTTCCAGTTATATGGTGATGCATCGTCAGCTAGGGCACTTTAAAACGCCCATGTTGTGCTGCCATCATTGCGGCTTGGCAAAAGCTGTTCCACAGGGATGTCCAAGATGTGGTGATGCTGATTTGCAGCCGCTCGGGAGGGGGACTCAGAAAGTCGAAGATCAATTACAAACACTATTTCCACAGGCAACAGTATTGCGCGTTGATGCCGATACTGCACGCACGAGCAAAAAGACCGAGGCGCTGTTTCAAGCAATACATGCTGGGTCAGCACAAATCATTGTTGGTACACAAATGCTGGCAAAGGGGCACGATTATCAAAATATCGGCCTAGTTTGTGTTCTGGATGCCGATGCAAGGCTGTATTCCAATGACTATATGGCGCCGGAACATTTATTTGCTCAACTCGTTCAGGTGGCTGGGCGGGCTGGCCGTTTTAGTGGTGAGCCCACCCAGATATTAATTGAAACTCGATATCCCGATGATCCCGTCTATCAATATATAAAAACATTTGATCTGGCTGGATTCATGGAGCATTTAATGGTTACCCGTCAAGAGGCAGGTCTGCCGCCATTTAGTTATCAAGCTTTGGTGCATGCGGAAGCAAAGCAGAAGAAAGAAGTATTGACATGGCTAAATTATGCAAAACAATTTTTGCAGAAAACCGCTCATTTACAAACAGGAATCACCGTCTTTGATCCAGTGCCCAAATCAATCGCTCGCCTAGGTGGATGGGAGCGCTCGCAACTATTAATTGAGTCCCGTCAAAGAGCCCCACTTCAGGCCCTGCTTAATGAGCTTGAGCACTATTTGCGCCAACAGTCAGTTGGACGAATTTCAAAGGCGGGCAAAGTGCGCTGGTCAATTGAGCGCGATCCGCTATTTATTTAGCCACTAACTCCAGACTCGTATTGATTGACACTTTGTAACAGCGCAAGCTCGTTAACAGATAGAGCCTCATCTTTTGTCTGAATTTTAAAAAGCCAAACATCATAGGGTTGGGTGTTGATGCTCTCCGGTTTTTCTACAGCAGCGATATTAATTTCGCTAATGATTCCACTAATTGGCGCATGAATATCACTTGCCGCCTTAAGCGATTCAATCGTGGCGCAAGCCTGACCCTGTTTTAATGAAGACCCAAGTTCAGGAAGCTTTAGAAAAAGAATATCCCCCAAGGCCTCTTGAGCATGATTACTAATGCCAACCCAATATTGACCGTCATCACCATGCTTTACCCATTCATGGGTTTGTGCAAATAAAAGATTGTTTGGAATATTCATTAGAATATTTTAACGATAGTAATTAACAATCGAATCATATCAACATGACTTTAAAGCTGGTAATTGTTCCTGTGACCCCATTTGAGCAAAATTGCTCAATCGTGTTTTGTGAGAAAACTAGAGAGGCGGCAGTTGTCGATCCAGGTGGAGATTTAGAAAAAATTGAAGATGCCTTATCGAAACTGAATGTCAAACTTAGTAAAGTCCTATTAACTCATGGTCATTTGGATCATTGCGCTGGGGCGAGAGAGCTTGCTAAGAAATGGCAGGTTCCCATTGAGGGCCCCCACCCCCTTGAGAAATTTTGGCTTGATCAACTTCCTGAGCAAACGGTCCGCTTTGGTTTTGGGGAGGCCGAACCTTTTGAGCCGGATCGTTGGTTATTCGATGGGGATACGGTTTCTCTTGGAGAGCATGAACTAAAGGTTTTTCATTGCCCAGGACACACACCCGGGCATATTGTGTTCTATGACGAGCCCACCCGCCTTGCTTTTGTTGGCGATGTCTTATTTGCTGGATCGATTGGCCGCACGGATTTCCCAAAAGGTAATCACGCAGATCTAATTCATGCCATCAAAACAAAGTTATGGCCGCTAGGCAATGATGTACATTTTGTGCCAGGCCATGGCCCGATGTCGACTTTTGGCCGGGAGAGGCAAAGTAACCCCTATGTCGGGGATAGTGCTTAGGTTTTGGCTGAACCGGTTCGGTGTGTGCGATTGTACAGGCAGCTCGCGCAAATCCAACGCTGCTTACGGTTGCTCGTAGGAATCCAAGTGCCCCCTTCTAACCTTTTTTCCCGGCTGCATGAAGAGCAAAACTTAAGGCTAGGAGAAGTCTCTTGGGTGGGAGTTGGGGTGGTTGACGTGGTCATAACGGAATCTGATAAATCTTCTCGAAACCATTATTTTACCTCGTTTCCCCATTGTTAGAGGGGGTAAGTAGAACCCGAACGGAATTCGCCGTTTTATTGCCATCAAAATCAAGCCAAGCCTTGTCCGTAAAGTCATAGAGTTTGCAGGCCTTGGCAGTATCAAAGTACCATTTCCACGAGAAAGGCTGAACAATAATTCTCTCTGGCAGAAGGGTTTCCAGTCGATTTTGGGCGGCCGGAAGGTTATAAAGGGGAACGCTCATATCAACGTGATGCGCCGTATGTTCCATGATGTGATGCATCAGGGCTCCCCAATAAAAACCAAAGGTTAGGTGAACCGTGGTCGATACAAAAGGCTGTGCCCTTAACCACTCTGATTTATTGTCGTACCAACAAACTGCTGGATGGGTATGGTGTACGTAGACAACAAATCCAATCATCCCGTTCCAGAATAAATAAGGAAGGACGAAGCCGCACAACAAGGCGACTAGAACGGACTGCCCCGTGTTGATGGCAAAAAAGCTCAAAAGCCCAATCCAAATCAGGGCAAAGGTGCTTACCAGAAGGTTATCTTTTATAAAAATAGAACGGTCCGCAGGGCGGTATTTTTTATTGGGGAAGAACATTTTGTTCCACCAAATTTCAATCAAATAGTAGGTGACAGGGCCCCAACCACTTCGATAGTGCCGCTCCAGAAATTGTCGCCATTTGGGAAGGGCGTCATACTCTGACTTTGAAAGGGGCGCCCAAACAAAATCAAAGCCTTTAAGATTTGTTTGTCCATGATGGACTACGTTGTGCCCAATATCCCAAAGGCTGTATGGAGTAAGGGACGGCAAAAAAGCAATCCGACCAAGCACTTTATTTAAGGAGCGATGAGCGGTAAAGCTCTGATGACAGGCGTCGTGACCTAAGATAAAGATTCGTCCGGTCACAAAGCCGGCGATCACACCAAATAGAATTTTGATCAGAATATTCTCAAAATAAACCGTTGCGGCAATGCTAAGAATCCACAAGAGCGAATCTAGGATCAAAAGAGAAATGGCCCGAACTGTGTTTGCTTCGGTCATTGGGCTCAGCCATGAGCGAATAACCTTGCGGTGAGGAAGGGGAAGATCTGGGCTTAGGGGTGCCGGGTTGGCTAGAGCCTGAGTGGAGTGAAGGGCGCTATTTAGCTCTGACACGATGACTTTCTAAAGATGCCCAAATCATAGCGGTTTTTTGTCATTCGGTGTTACAAATTGATGAAAATGGCGCGCCCGGCAGGAATCGAACCTGCGACCCTTGGCTTCGGAGGCCAATACTCTATCCACTGAGCTACGGGCGCAATCAAAATAAATCAGTATGTATTGTAAGTGCCTGAAATCAGGTTGCTCTCGGTATAATCCATTGCATTCTTAATTAACCACCCTTTTTCGAGCCATTATGAGTGAAGAGCACGGTAATTTAATCAAAAATACAAAGCAATTGAGTATTGCGGTAATTGCCAGTTTTTTTGTACCCCTAATCATCATTTTCCTGTTGATTGTTTATGTCAGCAGTGGAAAAAATAAAGAAAATGTGGCCTCGGAGAAAAGCACTGAGACCCTAATCAAGCCGGTTGGTAAATTGAATTTCAAGGATGCAAGTGCACCTCGCGAAGTTCAAACGGGTGAGGCGGTTTACAAAGCAGTGTGCGCTTCTTGTCATAACTCGGGCGCTGCTGGCGCTCCCAAGTATGGCGATTCATCTACCTGGGGCGGCAGAATCGCCAAGGGCTATGATGCGCTCTATGCATCGGTTATGAAGGGCAAAGGCGCGATGCCCGCTCGTGGCGGCGCAAGCCCTGCAGATGTTAGCGATTATGAAATTGCTCGATCGGTTGTTTATTTGGTGAATTCGGCGGGTGGAAAATTTGCGGAGCCTAAGGCTCCTGCTCCTGCGGCAGCACCAGCAGAGCCAGCGAAGTAATTACTCGCCCCCCTTCTTTACTGCAAGGGCAAGTTCGTAGGCCCCATTTTTTTGTAGGCCATACATCGTCTGCAAAACTGCACAAAGATCTTTGCTGCTCAATTGCTTACTAAGCAATTGAGCTAAGCGCAAAGGCGCATCGTTTTCAGTAACGATTTTGCGATCCCCGCCTTCAAGTACAAAGACAAACTCCCCCTTTAGGTGATTAGGATTTTCTAGCCATGCTGGGATTTCGTTGGGCCGTAATGAAAAAAGACTCTCAAATTTTTTACTAAGCTCTCGCCCAATGATTAATCGTCGATCATTACCCAGAAGCTCACTCAATCGAGTTAGGGTCTTAGTTAGACGATGGGGGCTCTCGTAAAACACAGTTGGTACGGAGCTTTCAATCATTAAACGAAGCGCCTCTTCCATCTCATTTTTTGGACTGGGTAAAAAACCAAAAAACTGAAATTGTCCGTGGGCTGCTAGCAGCACTCCTCCAGCAATCGAGAGTATGGAAGTCAGTGCGCTTGCGCCTGGAATGGGGATGGTTCGATAGCCGCTCATTTGAACTTCGGAGACCAAACGAGCCCCAGGATCGGAGATTCCTGGAGTGCCAGCGTCTGATAGATAGGCCCAACGCTCTCCCGCTTTAAGACGATCTATCAGTTTTTTTGCTGCCCCAGTTTCGTTGTGCTCATGAATGGCCATCATTGGTTTGCTAATTCCATAATGCTTGAGAAGCAATAGGCTATGACGCTTGTCCTCACAGGCAATACCGTCGACAAGGTTCAGAACATGTAATGCCCTTAGTGTGATATCCCCGAGATTTCCGATGGGGGTTGCAACGACATACAAACTGGCGCTTGGAAAGTCTTGCTTTTGCAATGCATCGAGCGATGGTATTTCCAGCATGAAGAACCCCTTTAGAATTAATTATCCCTGCAAATGTATTGAAATGAAACCATATGAAACCGCATTTGGGGATGGCAAAACAGAGCATAATATTGTGATGAAAACAAAACCAGTCGATGAGCTAACAGCTAGGGCGCAGCAGCATTTTGTTGATAGTATTGAGACAAAGCAGTTGGGGGCCAAGGCCTTACCTTAGCTAGGGCGCAGCAGCATTTTGTTGATAGTATTGAGACAAAGCAGTTGGGGGCCAAGGCCTTACCTTTAGAAATTGCGCGCGCCATTCTTTTGATGACGCAATCGATTGAAGCGGGCGGAAAAATAATGGCCTGCGGGAATGGTGGATCTGCGGCAGACGCACAGCATTTTGCCGCCGAATTAATGGGTCGCTTTGAACGTGAGCGTCGCGAGCTTGCTGCGCTTGCACTCACAACCGACTCATCGATACTGACAGCCATCGGAAATGATTACAGCTATGAGGAAGTATTTAGCAAGCAGGTGCGCGGCATCGGACGCCCAGGCGATGTATTGATTGCTATATCAACATCTGGGAACTCAAAGAATGTCATCAAGGCGATTGAAGCAGCCAAAAAGATTGGCATTCATATTGTTGCGATGACAGGTAATGGCGGAGGAAAGATTGCTGTGCTACTCAGCGGAGAAGATGTTCATTTATGTGTTCCAGCAACCCGCACTGCACGCATTCAAGAAACCCATCTACTTTTATTACACTGCCTTTGCGATGGTGTTGATCACGTTTTGTTTAGCGAGGATTGAAATGATGCGACTCGTCAAAATAGTATGTACCGCTCTACTTGCTCTGCAGCTATCTGCTTGTGGCGTTTTGGTGGTTGGCGGCATGGTGGGTGGCGTAACAATACTGGCTGATCGTAGAACGCCCGCAGTCCAGGCAATTGATTTAGGAATTGAGATTGAGGCCAATAGTCAGCTCTCTAAAAAGTTTGGGGATTCGGCGCACATCGTTGTCGTCTCTTTTAACCAAAAAGTTCTTTTAATCGGTGAGGCGAAAGACGAGACCATCAAAACTCAGGCAGGTAGTGATGTGAAGGCGATGAAGAATGTTCGCTCTTTATTTAATGAAATTGTGATTGGACCCAATAGCTCATTGGGTCAACGAGCAAGCGACGCTTACTTAGCCTCAAACATCAAAACCCAACTCATTTTTAGTTCCGACGTCCCCTCAAATTCCATGAACATTTCAGTTGAGAGTGGCAAGGTTTACTTAATGGGGATATTGACTCAGCAAGAAGCTGACAAGGCTAAGCAAATTGTTAGCAAGGTAAGCGGTGTGAAGCAGGTATTTGCCTTCTTTGACATTATTTCGGAGGCTGAAAAGCGGCGCCTTGAGCAAGAAGGCAAGGCAAGAACCTCACAACCAGACACTAATCCAGTCGCAAACTAAATTTGTATGATTTTTGGTCACAAATAATTAGTATTTACCCTAATAAATGGGACCTTAACTTTCTTTATTGCCTAGTGGCAGACTTAGGCCCATGCATAACCCATTGATTTCACAGAGTTAATAATTTGTAGGGATTATATGAGGGTCTGGCGGCATAAAAATATTTGTAAGAGGGTGTTGACATCGCTCTAAGGGTATGTCATAGTTATGGACTTCGCTGAATTTCCATGAATTATCACTGGGGACAGCCTTCTTTAAAAATTAGTCAACCGATAATTGTGGGTACTGAGTAGAGGCATCCAGTCCTTCGGGACAGATGTAAATAAACAGTACTCATAGACAGTAAAAATGATTTGGTTTTTTACCAAGTCAATTTCTTAAATGAGTGCGACGAACCGCAAGGTTCACAGGAATTGAACTGAAGAGTTTGATCCTGGCTCAGATTGAACGCTGGCGGCATGCCTTACACATGCAAGTCGAACGGCAGCACGGGTGCTTGCACCTGGTGGCGAGTGCGCCCTGAGGGGGAAAGCGGGGGACCGTAAGGCCTCGCGCGATTAGAGCGGCCGATGTCTGATTAGCTTGTTGGTGAGGTAAAAGCTCACCAAGGCGATGATCAGTAGCTGGTCTGAGAGGACGATCAGCCACACTGGGACTGAGACACGGCCCAGACTCCTACGGGAGGCAGCAGTGGGGAATTTTGGACAATGGGG
>JBDLUB010000030.1:0-8918 GCA_039805525.1 Pseudomonadota bacterium
GGTAAGACCGCTGGTCGTGGTCACAAAGGCCAAAAGTCTCGTTCTGGCGGTTTTCATAAAGTTGGTTTTGAGGGCGGTCAAATGCCCATGTATCGTCGCCTACCCAAGCGAGGATTTATTTCTTTAACTCGTCGCTTTGTCGGTCAAGTAACTCTTGCTGATTTAGAGCGCATTGGTTTAGCTGAAGTTGATCTGGTTGCCTTGAAACAGCACGGTCTTGCTGGTGAGCAAACGAATGCCGTCAAAGTCATTAAGACTGGTGAAATTAAGCGTGCAGTCACCTTAAAGGGATTGACTGCAAGTGCTGGTGCAAAAGCTGCCATTGAGGCTGCTGGTGGCAAGGTGCTCGCTGAGGTTTAAAGCAATCTATGGCGCTCGGTTCCTCTAACGTCTCTAGTTTGACACCATCTGGAAATAAGTATGGCGACTTGCGTCGCCGCTTGATTTTCTTGGTATTGGCGTTGGTTGTCTTCCGTATTGGCGCTCATATTCCAGTACCCGGTATTGATCCTGATCAGTTATCAAAACTGTTTAGTGAACAAAAAGACGGTATTTTGGGAATGTTCAATTTATTTTCAGGTGGGGCTTTATCTCGCTTCACGGTGTTTGCTTTGGGCATCATGCCCTATATCTCGGCATCAATCATCATGCAATTGATGACCATTGTGATTCCTTCGCTCGAGGCAATGAAGAAGGAGGGCCAAGCTGGTCAACGCAAGATTACCCAATACACCCGCTACGCAACTGTCTTCTTGGCAACCTTCCAAGCGATTGGAATTTCCGTTGCGCTTGAGTCTCAGCCAGGCCTTGTTGTTGATCCTGGCCTGATGTTTCAGTTCAATACTGTTGTAACGCTTGTTACTGGCACAATGTTTTTAATGTGGCTTGGTGAGCAAATTACAGAGCGTGGTTTGGGCAATGGTATCTCCATCATTATTTTTGCCGGGATTGTTTCTGGCTTGCCAAGTGCATTGGCTAGTCTTTTAGAGTTGGTTCGCACTGGCTCCATGAGCATTCTTTCAGCAATTTTTATCGTAGTGATTGTTATTGCAGTTACTTACTTTGTTGTTTTCGTAGAGCGTGGTCAGCGCCGTATTTTGGTGAACTACGCAAAACGTCAGGTGGGTAATAAGATTTACGGTGGTCAGTCTTCTCATTTGCCTTTAAAGCTCAATATGGCTGGTGTGATTCCCCCTATTTTTGCTTCATCGATTATTTTGTTCCCAGCCACCATTGCGGGATGGTTTACTGCAGGCGAACCAACAAACATGGTAAGTCGTATTGTGAAGGACTTGGCGGCAACCTTGGCTCCTGGACAGCCGGTTTACATCATTTTGTACGCCACTGCCATTATTTTCTTCTGCTTTTTCTATACCGCATTGGTTTTTAACAGCCGCGATACGGCCGATAATTTGAAAAAGAGCGGCGCATTTGTTCCAGGCATTCGTCCGGGTGATCAGACGGCGCGCTACATCGACAAAATTCTTGTTCGTTTAACTTTGGCTGGCTCAATTTATATGGTTTTAGTGTGCCTATTGCCTGAGTTTTTAGTTTTGAAATACAACGTTCCTTTCTACTTTGGTGGGACATCGTTGTTAATTATTGTGGTGGTTGCGATGGACTTTATGGCTCAGGTGCAATCATTTGTGATGCAACAGCAGTACGGCTCTCTGATGAAGAAAGCCAACTTTAAGATGGGACCCACTCTCTAAGATGCCTAAAGACGATGTAATTCAGATGGCAGGGGAAATTGTTGAAAACCTCCCCAACGCCATGTTTAGGGTCAAGTTAGAGAATGGGCATGTGGTATTAGGTCATATTTCTGGGAAGATGCGGATGCATTACATCCGAATCTTGCCAGGAGATAAGGTAACTGTGGAAATGACCCCATACGATTTGACGCGCGCAAGAATTATCTTCCGTGCGAAGTAAGGATTATTAAAGAGGTGAATGATGAAAGTATTGGCATCCGTTAAATGTATTTGCCGCAATTGCAAAATCATCAAGCGTAAGCGCGTGGTGCGTGTGATCTGCTCGTCCGATCCACGTCATAAGCAGCGTCAAGGTTAATTCGGTTAAGTAGAGGAATTTATATGGCACGTATCGCTGGGGTAAATATCCCAAATCATCAACATACTGTGATTGGCTTAACCGCCATTTACGGTATTGGCAAAGCACAAGCTCTCAAGATCTGTGAGAACACGGGTGTTGCAATCGATAAGAAAGTGAAAGATCTTACCGATGCTGAGCTAGAGAAGCTTCGTGATGAAGTGGGTAAGCGCACCACGGAGGGTGATCTGCGTCGTGAAGTCACCATGAACATTAAGCGTTTAATGGACTTGGCTTGCTATCGCGGCATTCGTCATCGCAAGGGCTTACCAGTGCGTGGCCAGAGAACGAAGACCAATGCCCGTACCCGTAAAGGCCCCCGTAAGGCTGGCGTTGCACTCAAGAAATAATTAGGAACTGATATGGCAAAAGCACAACAAACCGCCGCAAATGCAAGTGCACAACGCGCGCGTAAGAAGGTTAAAAAGAACGTCGCCGATGGTATCGCACACGTGCATGCATCGTTTAATAACACCATTGTGACCATTACCGACCGTCAAGGAAACGCCTTATCGTGGGCAACATCAGGCGGTCAAGGATTTAAGGGTTCACGTAAGTCAACGCCATTTGCAGCTCAGGTTGCTGCTGAAGTGGCTGGTAAGGCAGCAATTGAGTGTGGGATTAAGAATTTAGAGGTCCAAATTAAGGGCCCTGGTCCAGGTCGTGAGTCTGCAGTTCGCGCATTGAACTCGTTAGGGATCAAGATTGTTGAGATCCAGGATGTGACTCCGGTTCCTCACAATGGTTGCCGCCCTCCAAAGCGCCGCCGTATCTAATTTTTGTAGTACTAAGCCGCTGGCTTTGCCAGTAATTGTTTAATAAGCCCACCGTTCGTTGGTAGTTACAGCGAACTCACCTCGGTAACCATCGAGGCATAGAAAGGAAGAAATCGTGGCACGTTATTTAGGCCCTAAAGCCAAACTATCACGTCGGGAAGGTACCGACTTATTTTTAAAGAGCGCTCGCCGAGCCTTATCGGACAAGTGCAAATTAGACAGCAAGCCAGGACAGCACGGTCGCACCTCTGGTGCTCGTACTTCTGACTTCGGTAATCAGTTGCGTGAAAAGCAAAAGGTTAAGCGGATTTATGGCGTGCTCGAGCGTCAATTCCGTCGCTACTTTGCAGAAGCTGAGCGTCGTAAAGGCAATACCGGTGAGACCTTATTGCAGCTGCTTGAGTCCCGTTTGGATAATGTGGTTTATCGCATGGGGTTTGGCTCAACTCGCGCTGAAGCACGTCAGTTGGTATCACATGCAGCAATTACGGTAAATGGCCAAGTGGTCAATATTCCGTCAATGCAGGTTCGTCCCGGCGATGTTATTGCGATTCGTGAGAAAGCAAAGAAGCAAACTCGTATTCAAGAAGCACTAAATCTTGCTTCGCAAGTTGGTTCAATCAATTGGGTCAGCGTTGATGCAAGCAAGCTCGAGGGAACGTTCAAACAAGTACCAGATCGCGATGAAATCAGCGGTGATATCAACGAAAGTTTGATCGTCGAATTGTATTCACGCTAATACTGCACCTCTTAAGGAAAAGATATCTATGCAAACAAATTTGCTTAAACCAAAAATCATTTCTGTTGAAGCACTCGGTGCAAACCAGGCTAAGGTTGTGATGGAGCCATTTGAGCGTGGCTATGGTCACACGCTTGGTAATGCATTACGTCGTGTTTTGTTGTCTTCCATGGTTGGTTTTGCTCCAACCGAAGTAGCGATTGCAGGAGTTGTTCACGAGTATTCCACCTTGGACGGTGTTCAGGAAGATGTTGTGAACTTGCTTCTCAATTTAAAAGGAGTTGTTTTCAAGTTACAGTCGCGCGATGAGGTGACGATCAATTTGCGTAAAGAAGGTCCTGGCGTTGTTTACGCAAAGGATATTGATCTTCCCCATGACGTTGAAATCATCAATCCTGAACATGTCATTGCTCACTTAGCAGCTGGCGGTAAGCTCGATATGCAGATCAAGGTTGAAAAAGGTCGTGGGTATGTACCGGGCAATATGCGTCAATATCAAGATGAAGCAACTAAGCTAATCGGCCGTATTGTGTTAGATGCATCATTTAGCCCAATTAATCGTGTTAGCTATGCGGTTGAATCTGCTCGTGTTGAGCAACGTACTGATTTAGATCGTTTAGTAATGACTATTGAAACCAATGGCGTTATCTCTCCTGAGGAATCAATTCGCCAGGCCGCCAGTATTTTGGTTGACCAGTTGGTCGTATTTGCCGCCTTAGAGAGCAGTCAAGTGAGCGGTGAGTTGGCTCCAAGTCGCTCGACGATGGTTGATCCGCTGTTGATGAGACCGGTTGATGATTTAGAGTTGACCGTTCGTTCTGCAAACTGCTTGAAGGCTGAGAACATTTACTACATCGGTGATTTGATTCAGCGTACTGAAAATGAATTACTCAAGACGCCTAATTTGGGTCGTAAGTCTTTGAATGAAATCAAGGACGTATTGGCAGCCCGTGGTTTAAGTCTTGGTATGAAGCTCGACAGCTGGCCACCAGCGACTCTCGGGCAATAATTAGAAAGGAAGCATCATGCGTCATGGTAATGGCTTACGCAAACTAAATCGCACCTCATCGCATCGTTTGGCGATGTTGCGCAATATGTCGAACTCACTGATCGAGCACGAAGTTATTAAGACAACCCTACCAAAGGCAAAAGAATTGCGGATGGTGGTTGAGCCTTTGATTACTTTGGGTAAAAAAGATAATTTAGCTAACCGCCGTTTAGCATTCAATCGTTTGCGCGATCGTGAAATGGTGAGCAAATTATTTACTGAGCTCGGCCCACGTTATGCAGCTCGACCAGGCGGTTATCTCCGTATTCTGAAATTTGGTTTTCGGCACGGTGACAATGCACCAATGGCATTAGTTGAGTTAGTTGATCGCCCTGAAGTTGAAGAGGCGCCTCAACAAGAGCCTGCAGCAGCATAAATTAGCATCAGGTATAGTTAAAGCCAGGCTTCGGCCTGGCTTTTTCATTTAACCCACTGCTTGAGCCATCTCTTTGTATGGATTCGATACTGATCGTAACCACGACTTTGCCAACGATGGATGCGGCTAGATTATTAGGTCAGCAATTAATCGGTGAGCGTCTTGCAGCCTGCGTGCAAATTCAGGAAGGCGTGCATTCGATTTATCGATGGGATGGAGAAGTGTGTAATGACACCGAAGTTCTATTAAGTGCCAAAACAGCAACAACTCAATGGAAAGGCATTGAGGCATTTATTAGGGCCAACCACCCTTATCAGTTGCCAGAGATCATTGCTTTAAAACCAGCTGAATATTCCCAGGCATATGGGCGCTGGGTAAATGAGGAGACAAAGTCATGAGGAGGATTCAGTATGGCTTGGTGCGGCTCATATTAGTTTTGCTGTCGAGTACTGCATTATCTGGCTTAGTAAGTGCCAAGGAATTTCTACCTCCTGAAAAGGCATTTATTGTGGAGGCGACATGGCTTACCAATACCAATGAAGTTGCCATTGAGTACCGACCGGTTTCGGGTTACTACATTTACCAGGAGTCCTTACAGTATCGGCTGTTCATCAATGACAAGCTAATCGCCCCTAAGAGCATTCAAATTCCTAAAGGGATTGAAAAGTTTGATGAGACCTTTGGAAAAAAAATGGAGATTTTTCCAAAACCATTCGAAGTTCTTCTTAAGTTGTCACAAGCGCCACAAAGCGGGATTCGTCTAGAGATTGATTTGCAGGGTTGTGCTGACGGTGGTATTTGCTATCCGCCTATGACTTATCAATACTTTATAGCAGCTCCAGGCGTTCGAGTGGCACCCATCCCTGAGGGTGATGCAGCACCAATGCGGATGATGAATACAAATGCAGCACCATTTAGTCTCGCTGATTTATGGAGCGGGCGCGATGATGTCACATCAATTAAAAGCTATTTAGAGAACGCCAAACCGTTTTATCTATTGATCGGATTTTTTATTCTGGGAATTGCGCTTGCCTTTACGCCCTGCGTATTACCCATGCTCCCGATTTTGAGCAGTATTGTTTTGGGTCGCCAAGATGGCAGCCCAATTAGCAAGACCCGATCGGCTTATCTTGCTTTAGCCTACATTTTGGGCATGGCCTTGTTATATGCGCTAGCGGGGGTTCTTACGGCCGCATTGGGAAGCGGTGTGCAGCGCGCCTTACAAAGTCCTATCGCCCTTATTTTGTTTGCTCTCCTTCTATTATTTTTGGCTGGTAGCTTATTTGGTTTATATGAGCTAAAGATGCCCCAGGCGTGGCAGACCAAAGTCGATCAATTGGCGGGGCGACAAAGGGGTGGAAGTATTGTTGGGGCTTTTAGCCTTGGCGCAATTTCGACGCTAGTTGCAAGCCCTTGTATTACAGCGCCCTTAGCGAGTGTTTTAGGGTTTGTAGCACAAACCGGATCGATGGCCCTTGGTGGAGGCCTACTATTTGTGATGGCCTTGGGGATGGGATTGCCGTTATTGCTCATCACATTGGGTGCCAGAAGTTTCTTACCGCAAACGGGTGCCTGGATGATGTGGTTACAGCGCGCTCTCGGGCTAGTGCTAGTTGCTTTAGCTATTTGGATTGTGTGGCCAGCAATTTCTGCCGTAACTAGCAACCAAACGCAAATAAGTGCTCGTACTGAAAAACGAATCGCACCGGATTTGGTATTTCAGATTGTGCGTTCGAGTGAAGAGCTTGACCGTATTATGCAAAAGGCTAGGGCTGAGAATAAACCTGTCATGCTCGATTACTATGCCGATTGGTGTATTTCTTGCAAAGAGATGGAAGCCATTACCTTCACCAATGCAGAGGTTGGAAAAGCGATGAGCCGTTTTGTGTTAGTACAAGCCGATGTCACTATCAGTAATCCACAAACACAAGCGCTTCTGAAGCAATTTGGTTTGTATGGCCCCCCCGCAATTTTGTTCTTCAATGGTGCCGGTGAAGAACAAAAATCGTTACGGGTAGTGGGTTTTATGGCTCCTACTCGTTTTCTAGAGCGTTTGCAGGAGTTAGGAGCCAAATAATCCTAGCGCTTGAGGTGGCGAGCAGCCTCAAGCGCAAAATAGGTCAAGATACCATCTGCCCCGGCACGTTTAAATCCGAGTAGTGACTCTATCATCACCGCATCATGATCAAGCCAACCATTTTGGGCGGCAGCCTTGATCATCGCGTATTCGCCACTGACCTGATAGGCATAGGTTGGGTAACCGAAGGCTTCTTTGATGCGATATACGATATCGAGATAGGGCATGCCGGGTTTTACCATCACCAAATCGGCACCCTCGCTAATATCTAAGCCAACTTCACGGATGGCTTCATCGCCGTTGGCAGGATCCATTTGATAGGTCTTTTTGTCGGCCTTACCAAGATTGCTTGCTGATCCAACTGCATCTCGGAAGGGACCATAAAACGACGAGGCGTATTTGGCGGCATAAGCCATGATGCGCGTATGAATCAATCCTTGATTTTCAAGGGCGGTACGAATTGCCCCAATTCGGCCATCCATCATGTCAGATGGGGCAACCATATCCACACCTGCTTGAGCATGGCAGATCGCCTGCTTAATGAGGATCGCCACAGTCTCATCATTCAAAATCCGATGCTGTTCATCGAGTACACCATCTTGACCATGACTGGTATAGGGATCAAGTGCAACATCGGTCATGATGCCAAGCGTTGGAAAACGTTTTTTGAGTTCCATCACTGCGCTTGGAACAAGTCCCTTCGGATTGAATGCTTCAGCACCGTCGTTACTCTTTAGTGATGCATCGATTACAGGAAAGAGGGCCATCACTGGGATGCCTAGGACTACGCATTCTTCAGCCACATGAAACAAACGATCGAGCGACATTCGCTCAATACCTGGCATCGAGTTGACCGCTTGGGTTTGATTGCTCCCAGGCAGTAAGAAGACGGGATAGATTAGATCGTCAACCCGTAGATGATTTTCTTGAATGAGACGACGCGACCAATCATCACGACGCATCCGACGGGGGCGATAGGCGGGGTATTGAGACATGCAAATACTCTCTAATCAGGATAGGGTTAGGCAGTGTTGCGTTCTGGGAAAAGCCATTGTTGAATAAGTGTATCGCTTTCCTGAAGACCGACCCGTTTTGTGCTAGAGAACAGTTGAGCGGTAATCTGGGCGGGGGCAAATTGCTGAATTTGTTCAGAGATGGCTTGCAACAGGGCGCGGTTTTCGGAGAAGGTTTGTTTGTCTGACTTACTTAGCAAAATGTGGATGGGCTTTTGGGTCACACTAAACCAAGCAATCATCTGTTCATCAAGTTCTGTTAAGCCCCGTCGTGCATCCACAATTAAGATTAGACCAACCAAATTTTTACGAGTTTGGAGGTAGCCGCTCAAGATCTCGTTCCAGTGGGAGCGGGTTGCTTCACCAACTGCCGCATAGCCATAGCCTGGCAGGTCAACCAAATACGCTAGTAGCTCATCTTTGGCATAGATCCCAAAATAGTTAATGTGCTGGGTTCGGCCCGGGGTTTTGCTCGCAAAAGCAAGGCGCTTTTGATTGCATAAGATATTGATTGCACTGGATTTTCCAGCATTGGAGCGACCCGCAAAGGCGATCTCAGGAAGGTCGCCCTGGGGAAGCGTTTGCAGCTCATTGACCGTGGTAAAAAAGCGGGCTTGGTGCAGTTTAGACATGAATGGAAGCTATTGTAAAATCACATGAATTTCTTTTGAACATTTCAAAGTAGGCTAGGTACCCATAATGCGCTATAGCAGCAAATTCTCCAAATTAAATATCTCTGCCCTGATGGCTGTTTTGGTTGGTAGTTTTATATCGTTCGCT
>JBDLUB010000031.1:0-8906 GCA_039805525.1 Pseudomonadota bacterium
TACTTGCGCACCAGCTTCTGGATAGCCTAAGTGATCGAGCATGAGTGCGCCACTCCAGATTTGACCAATCGGGTTGGCAATGTTCTTGCCATAAATGTCGGGGGCTGAGCCATGCACGGGCTCAAAGAGTGATGGAAACTTCCCTTCTGGATTAATGCTGGCGGATGGTGCGACAGCGATCGTACCAGTACAGGCCGGTCCTAAATCAGAGAGGATGTCGCCAAACAAATTAGAGGCGACCACGACATCGAAGCGATCAGGGTTCATCACAAACTGAGCGGTCAAAATGTCGATGTGATACTTATCGGTTCGAACATCAGCATAGTTTTTAGCCATTAGTTCAACTCGCTCATCCCAATATGGCATGGTGATCGCAATCCCATTGGATTTGGTTGCCGAGGTCAAATGTTTCTTGGGGCGACTTTGAGCGAGATCAAAGGCAAACTTCAGAATTCGATCGACCCCATGACGTGAGAATACCGACTCTTGAACCACAATCTCACGCTCGGTATCAGCAAACATCTTGCCGCCCACAGCAGAGTACTCCCCTTCGGTGTTCTCGCGCACCACAAAGAAATCAATATCGCCTGGTTTACGGTTTGCTAGTGGACAAGGCACTCCTGGCAGTAAACGCACTGGGCGTAGATTGACGTACTGATCAAAGCCGCGACGGAACTGAATCAAGCTACCCCACAGGGATAGATGGTCTGGCAAGATATTGGGCATACCAACTGCGCCAAAGAAGATCGCATCGTACTTCATGAGGGTGTCAAACCAGTTGTCCGGCATCATCTTGCCATGTTGTTGATAGTAATCGCAACTGGCGAAATCAAAATGATCAAACTGAAATTGAATACCAAACTTTTTAGCAGCCGCTTCTAGAGCGCGCACGCCCTCCGGCATCACCTCTTTACCAATTCCGTCACCAGGAATTACAGCAATTTTAGGATTCGTTATCTTCTTTTTGGTGTTCATAAATCATGTCTCATTGATTAAAAAATCGATTTTACTAGCTGATGGCGCGGCGGATTTCTCGCTCCGCCTGGCGCTCTTTTTCCTTGGCTTCCTCATCGGTCTCAGACGCAGGAATCGATAGCGCCAACTCTTCCATGCGCAGATTATCTTTTGGACAAATGGGTGCGCCATAACTTGCCCAGCGCTTTAAGAGCGTTACCTCATACCCGCATTGCGGACACTTGGCCTTATTACGACTGAGATTACTGGCTCGTGGTGGCGGAAACACAATCGCTTGATGAGGATATGGACCTAACTTTTGACTGATGGTCATCAGGCGGACTTGTAAAGCTTCGGATGCATGCGCCATGCGCGCTGGCCCCTCTAGACCAACGGCTTGGCAAATCCCCTTGAAATCCTCGCCATGACCACTATGGCAATCATCAACCGCATGGCAGAGCTCATGCAAGAGCGTGTCAAGAAGGGTAACGGGGTCATCCAACTTCGGAGAGATAAAGATCTCATTCACGCCCCCGCCTGAGCGCTCGCGCGGCCAGCACTGCCCTAAGGTGGTTCGTGGGCTACTCGATGCCGGAAAACCACACGAGACCCGCACTGGCGGAATCACATAGCCGGCTTTGGCAAAAATAGGCTCCAAATGACGAACGCCATCTTGTAACCAGGCTTCGCGAGTGCTGTGAGAAGAATTACTTTGAGTCATACAAATAGTGAGAAATCTTGAGGTAAATTGGGGTATTCTAAAAGGGTCAAGCAATAAAACCACGAGCATAAACGCATTTAAACCCAAACGATGAGCTCCTTTAAAAATCTAGCGAACCTTAGTGCGACACAGGCCGCGAGAGCGCTCGCCCAACGTGAAATTAAGGCCGAGGATCTGCTCAATGATTGTTTAAATCAAATTGGCATGCGCGAGCCTGAGGTACATGCTTGGGTAAGCTTTGCCAAGGTACATGCCCAAACTCAAGCTCGCGCACTCGATCGCGGTCCAATCCAGGGAATCTTGCATGGCCTACCCATTGGCGTGAAGGATCTATTTGATACACACGATCTGCCGACCAACTATGGCTCACCGATCTATGGCAATAATCATCCGGTTTGCGATGCGGTTTCGGTATCACTGATGCGTGAGGCTGGCGCGATTGTGCTAGGTAAAACAGTCACTACCGAGTTTGCCAGCTTCAAACCAGGCCCAACCCGTAATCCACGTAATCTTGATCACACTCCCGGTGGATCTTCCAGTGGCTCTGCTGCGGCGGTTGCGGATTGCATGGTTCCGCTTGCCACAGGGAGCCAAACCGCTGCCTCGATTATTCGGCCGGCGAGTTATTGTGGTGTAGTTGGCTATAAACCCAGTTACGGCAAGATTAGTATTGGTGGGGTCAAGAGCTTATCGGTGTCCCTCGATACGCTTGGTGTTTTTGGTCGCACCGTATCGGATGTAGCCTTAGGGGTTGCTGCGATGTCGGCGGATCATGATCTCATGAACATTGCTCCCTTAGAGTCCAAAATCCGCATTGGGATTTGCAAGACCGATGATTTTGCTCTTGCCCAACCAGAAACCGCAGCCGCGCTCTCGCTGGCTGGCTTTGCCGCGAAGGTATTTGCCAAAGGAGGTGTTGAGGAAATCACCTTGCCTACCGATTGCGCTAAGCTCAGTGAGACCCAAACTACGATCATGCTTTTTGAGATGGCAAAAAGTTTTACCTTTGAAAAGCTCAATCACTTTGATCAAATCAGTCCAACGCTTAAAGCGATTATTGAACGTGGCGATGCCATTGATTATCATCACTACAGCGATGCCCTTCTCAAAGCCCGTCGCGCTCGCACAACGATCACCCAATTCTTTTCAAATGAAATTGATTTAATCATTGCGCCCAGCGCAACCGGTGAGGCTCCAAAGACCTTAGAGCAAACCGGAGATCCCATTTTTAGTCGAGGCTGGACCTTACTGGGCTTGCCGTGCATTAATCTGACTGTTACCGCTGGCCCCAATGGTCTGCCAGTTGGAGTGACATTAGTTGCAGGGCCCGGGCAAGATCGCTTGTTACTGAGTGCTGCAAGCGCTCTCGCCCAACAACTCTCGGATCCGATTGCGTTAAATCAAGTCTAACGCTGCCCCATCTTTGATTCCACAAAGACACTCTGTGCTTCACGAGGCAAGCAACGCCAGTACTGTGGACTCGCACTAACTTGGCCTCCTAAAATCGCCGCTGCTTCCCATGCCCAACGGGGCTTGTACAAAAATGCGCGTGCCAATGCAATCAAATCAGCTTCTTGGTTTTCAAGGATAGCTTCTGCCTGTTTTGGATCGGTAATGAGCCCAACGGCTATCGTAGCCATTCCGGTTGCTGCTTTAATCGCTTGCGCAAATGGCACTTGATAGTTTGGGCCTAACTTAATTTGCTGCTTCGGAGAAATTCCTCCCGATGAAACATGGATGTAATCGCACCCCAATGCCTTCAGTTGTTTGGTCAGCTCAATGGACTCATCGAGCGACCAGCCACCCTCGATCCAATCACTCGCGGAGAGGCGCACTCCCAATACGCCTTGCCACTGAGCACGGACTGCTATAAACAATTCCAAGACAAAACGCATTCGGTTCTCAAACGAACCGCCATACTGGTCATTTCGTTGATTGGCGATCGGCGATAGAAATTGATGGAGTAAATATCCGTGAGCGGCATGCAGCTCAATCCCATCGATACCGATTTCTTCTGCGCGCTTGGCAGCAATCACAAACTCATCAATGATTTGATGAATCTCTTCCACACTCAAGGCATGTGGTGATCGCTCACCCTCCAATTGTGGAATATCCGAAGGCCCTTGGGTTTCCCAACCACCTTGAGTGATCGGTAATAGTTGACCGCCCTGCCATGGTGGCGCACTCGATGCCTTACGACCGGCATGTGCCAATTGAATAAATACCGGGGTCTTCGGCGCCAATTGTTTAGCGCGCTCTAAAGTGGCATGCAATGCAGTTTGGGTTGCCCGATCCCACAGTCCCAAGCAATAAGGGGTAATTCTGCCTTCGGGACTCACTGCGGTGGCCTCGATGATAAAAAGTCCAGCACCACTATTGAGTAAATTGCCCCAGTGCATCAGATGCCAATCGGTCGCTTGACCCTCATGCGCCGAGTATTGGCACATTGGTGCCACCACCACCCGATTGGCTAGCACAAGAGATCCTTTGGGGGCTGGAAGGGAGTACGAAGAAAACAAGAGGCTCATGGATTGGTGATTGTGAGATTGAGATGAAAGAATGGCCCGCAAACGGACTTACCTGAAACGATTAAAATGATACCAATAGCTTTGATAACCAATGCGTTGGCGACATCTTTGATTGCCAAGCACCCAACCTACGAGACACCAACACCATGAACGCTCCTCAAGCCTTTGAAATTAAAGAAGATATTGCTCATTACATTGGTGGTCAGATGGTTCTGCCCCAAGGCAGTCGCTTTGCCGATGTTTACAACCCTGCCACAGGGAGCATTTCGCGACGCGTGGCATTGGCCAGCAAAGCCGATGTCAATCAAGCGGTGGCAGCTGCAGACGCTGCGTTTCCAGCCTGGGCCAATACCTCCCCACTGCGGCGTGCGCGCATCTTATTTAAATACTTAGAGCTCTTAAATCGTCATCGCGACGAACTAGCTGCGATCATTACTTCTGAGCACGGCAAAGTGTTCACCGATGCCCAAGGTGAAGTGACCCGTGGAATTGAGATTCTGGAATTTGCTACCGCCATTCCTGAACTCCTCAAAGGCGATTACACCGAGCAGGTCTCAACTGACATTGATAATTGGGTGATGCGCCAACCCTTAGGCGTGGTCGCAGGCATTACACCCTTTAATTTTCCAGTGATGGTACCAATGTGGATGTTCCCCGTCGCAATCGCCTGCGGCAATACCTTCATCCTCAAACCGAGTCCAACCGATCCATCGGCCTCCTTGCTCCTAGCGCGCCTTCTAAAAGAGGCGGGTCTACCCGATGGCGTATTTAATGTCGTGCAAGGCGATAAAGAAGCAGTTGATGCTCTCTTGGAAAATCCTGAGGTCCGTGCAGTGAGTTTCGTGGGCTCCACACCAATTGCTAATTACATTTACGAACGTGGTGCACACTTTGGTAAACGTGTTCAGGCCCTCGGTGGTGCCAAGAACCATATGGTGGTCATGCCCGATGCCGATATTGATAAAGCAGTTGATGCCTTAGTTGGCGCTGCATACGGATCCGCTGGTGAGCGCTGCATGGCGATCTCGGTTGCGGTGCTCGTTGGGGACGCGGCTGAGAAGGTGATGCCTAAATTGATTGAGCGCACCAAGACCCTCAAAGTAAAAAATGGGCTTGAGCTCGATGCTGAAATGGGCCCCATTGTGACCAAGGCTGCGCTCGAGCGCATTACTGGCTATATCGACAAAGGTGTGAGTGGTGGCGCTAAGTTATTGGTCGATGGCCGTGGGCTAAAAGTTCCTGGTTTTGAGAATGGGTTCTGGTTAGGGGGCACCCTCTTTGATCAAGTTACCCCAGACATGACTATCTACAAAGAAGAAATCTTTGGACCAGTCCTGTCATGCGTTCGGGTTGCGAACTTTAGTGAAGCACTCGATCTGGTCAATGCCCATGAATTTGGCAATGGCGTAGCCTGCTTTACCAGCGATGGCAATATCGCCCGTGAATTTGCACGGCGTGTTCAGGTTGGCATGGTGGGTATTAATGTGCCCATTCCAGTGCCAATGGCTTGGCATGGCTTTGGTGGTTGGAAGCGTTCCTTATTTGGCGATACGCATGCGTATGGCAAAGAAGGTGTGCGTTTTTACACCAAACAAAAGAGTGTTATGCAACGTTGGCCGGAGAGCATCTCCAAGGGGGCAGAGTTCGTCATGCCCACCTCTAAATAAGATCAACCGTTTACTTCTTGCGAGAAATGAACATCACTGGAACCTTCAGGTTCCAGTAGATCGCAGCCGATCGAAAGGCAAAGATCAGTACGATGCAGACAATTGATCCAAGCATTGCATGCTCCGGAAAGTAGTTCAGGAGCAAGACATAGAGCATGCAACCAAGTGATACTGGAATCGCATATAGCTCATAGGACATCAATAAGGTTTTGCGACCTGCCAATACATCGCGAATCAATCCCCCACCAATGGCGGTAACCACTCCCAAAATGATGGCCGCTGCCGATCCACCAAAGTCATAATGCCAGGCCTTATCGGCGCCTTGAATACCAAACAGAGCCGCTCCTAAGCCGTCGATGTAGAGAATAGCCTTGTATAGCTGGGGCTGAGATAAGGTGGACTCCGCATAGAACGTAATGATGCTAGCAATCGCTGCCACCAGAATATAGATGGGGGCATCTGCCCAAAAAACCGGCACTCCCAGAATCACATCCCGAATCGTACCGCCACCGATCGCGGTAATGATACCAAGAACCAAAACGCCAAAGAGATCCACGCCTCGATCGGAAATAGCTAAGACGCCGGTAACCGCAAAGGCTGCGGAAGCAACTATGCCAACCCAAAAACCCAGCTCTTCCATGGAGCCCTTTTAATCGATTGTGAAGAAGGTGTAATTATTGCAAAGTATTTTTGAGGACCGGCATTTCAGGGAGTGCAAGGACATCAATTCCCTCCTCGCGTAATGCCATCACCTCATCGGCACTGGTCTGCCCCCGAATACTCCGCTCGGGTGACTCTTTGTAATGAATCTTCCTGGCCTCCTCGGCAAAAGCCGCGCCAACATCCTCCGATTTACCAACCAACTCTCGCATGGCTTTCATGAATGTCGCCTGGATCTGGCGCTCCAGCTGCCCATGATCGGCATTCGATAAGGCAATGCTTTGACTCGGCTCAACGGCCACCGGCTCTTCGCTGCCGACCTTGCCTCCAATATGAGGGGCTGATGGCAAGCGGCTGACATGCGCGCTGTCGCACACCGGGCAGCACAATGTACCACCGGCCTGTTGCGATAAAAAGTCATCCTCAGAGGCAAACCACCCCTCAAAATGATGTTCGAGATCGCACGCTAAGTTATAGACTTTCATGAAGAACAGATGGGGATGAAGGTTGGATAATCAATAGCAACATGACATATTTATCGATATTGCTATTTTAAGCCCTTAACGCAGTCGCCGTTGGCGATCGAGCCAATACAGCGAGATGATGGTCTTCACATCCGTGATCGTACCGTTCTCAACCCACTCGATCAACTCCTCAAGGGGCGCAGCAAAGACATCCAAAAACTCTTCGGCATCCAGACGCGCTGGGCCAGCAGTTAATCCCTCTGCCAGGTAAATATCGATGAACTCGGTAGAATATGAAATCACTGGATGAATCCGCCGAATCTTGGTCCACTGCTTAGCAAGATAACCGGTCTCTTCTTGAAGCTCCCGTTGTGCACAGAGTAAGGGGTCCTCTCCCACGTTGAGCTTCCCTGCTGGAATCTCAATCACGGCTTGTTCAATGGGATAGCGATACTGTCGCTCCACCACAACCCGCCCATCATCCAAGATCGGCAAGATGGCTACCGCGCCGGGATGTTCCAGATACTCCCGCAGCGCTTGCTGCCCATCGGGCAACAATACTGTGTCACGCTTCATCTTTAAAAAGATGCCAGTGTAGACATCCTCACCGGATAGGCGCTTCTCGACTAAGTGATCATCGGTATGCGCGAGGTCTTGAAACGATTTCTCGCTCATACCCAAACAATTAAGAACCGATGAGGGTATTGCGCATGATATTGAGGCACAGGGCCATCAGGCCTGCTGGGAATACACCTAACAGAAGAACCATTAAGCCATTGAGACCCAATACCCCCTTTGCAATTCCTGAACCAGTCACCGAATGCTCATGGCTTGGTTCATCAAAATACATGACCTTCACAACGCGCAAGTAGTAGAAAGCGCCAATCAGTGAAGCAATCACGGCAATCACAGCCAGCGCAATGTAATCGGCATCAACTAATGCTTCTAAAACTGAGAGCTTAGCGGCAAAGCCCAAGGTGGGGGGTACTCCAGCTAGGGAGAACATCATGATGAGACCAATAAAGGCATACCATGGGTGCTTACGATTAAGACCCTTCAAACCTTCCAAGGTGTCGCAATCATAGCCCTTACGCGATAAGACCATCAGCAAACCAAAGGTTCCCAAAGTGGTAATTACATAAGCAATTACGTAGAACATCGAGGCACTAAAGGCATGATCATCAAAAATCGAGAGCATGCCAAGCAGAACAAAACCCATCTGCGCAATCGCTGAGTATGCCAACATCCGCTTGATATTGGTTTGGGCGATCGCAGTGATATTGCCAATCACTAAGGACAGAACCGCAAGAATCATCAGCATCGGCTGCCAATCGGAAATGAGCGGCAATAAGGTATTAATCAGCAGACGGAACAGGAGAGCAAAGGCAGCAAGCTTTGGAGCTGCTGCAATTAACAAGGTGACCGCAGTTGGAGCGCCCTGATAAACATCGGGTACCCACATATGAAATGGCACCACCCCAAACTTAAAGGCAACGCCAGCCACAATAAAGACCAGGCCAAACGCCATAATGAGGTGATTAATACGGGGATCGAGGAGGGAGCGCAAGATCTCTAGAAGATCCAGGGATCCGGTCACACCGTAGATCATCGACATACCGTAGAGCAAGAATCCCGATGCCAAGGCGCCTAGAACAAAGTACTTGATCGCCGCTTCGGAGGAAAGGCCGCTGGAATGGCGCATTGCTACCAAGCCGTAGGTCGACAGAGCCATCAACTCAAGACCAAGGTACAAGGTGATGAGATTGGACGCGGAGATTAAGACCAATTGCCCCAATAAAGCAAATAAGGTGAGGACCAAGAAATCAGGTCTGAATAGTCCCCGATCAATCAAATACTGCTTGGAGTAAATTAGGCTAACCAATAGCGCAAAGCAACACCCTGCTTTCAGTAA
>JBDLUB010000032.1:0-8830 GCA_039805525.1 Pseudomonadota bacterium
GGAGTGTATTGGGTTGGTTAAAACGCATCGCTAAATACGATGCATAGATGGGTCCGCCTGTAGCAAACAATGCTGTAAAAATTCCTCCGGCGATCCCAAAGGGCATCGACCAATACTGCGAGATGGTGTGCATGGGTGCGGATTTTTTCTTGGTTAAAACTCGCAAGCCATTGAATGCAGCAAAGGCGCCTAAAGTGATCAGCAGGGGCTCTGGCGGAGCCTTTAACAACAAGGTGATACCAATCACCATACCGATAAAACTAAATGGCAGTAACCAGCTGAGTTCTTTCTTATCAGCCGCATCGAACGACTTTGTGCCCAAATAGAATGCGGCGCATAGATCGAGTATCACCATAATTGGCACAACGACCTGTAGAGGAAAGAACAAAACAAGTACCGGCACCGAAATAATCGATGACCCAAAACCGGTCACTCCAAAAATGAAGTACGCCACTAACACAATCGTGCAAGCGGCAATAAAAGAGGTGGGGCTAATTAACTCAAAAATAAATGTACTTTGTTAGTATTATTTTTTACTGCCCAAGGAAATGCCCAGAGGAATACCCTCTTGATCGGCACTGACCGCCTTGGATGCTCCTATAGTAATTCGTTCAGCTAAATTGGGCTGCTGTGCAACCATCAACTCTTTTGCGCGATTGGCTCGTGCGCTTGCTAATTGCAATAGCTCTGCATCGCTCACTGCATAACTTTGAATGAGCTCATTGCGGAGTTGCTGATAGCGCGCTTCATTATCAGGCAGTGAAATCAAACGCT
Organism: Pseudomonadota bacterium; assembly: GCA_039805525.1. Classification (GTDB taxonomy): domain Bacteria; phylum Pseudomonadota; class Gammaproteobacteria; order Burkholderiales; family Burkholderiaceae; genus Polynucleobacter. Next base: position 775 of record JBDLUB010000032.1, read on the forward strand.
GCGCTAATTTAATTCGGCCGACTTGTTGTCCATACGCTGATTTGACTCCAGATTGAACCCGAGGGTCCGAAAGGCTGGGGGTTGGGAGGGGTTCTTGAGGACTCAATTTAAATCCGGCAGCATTCAGAATAGCGTGATCAGCACGCGCCCTAGCTAAGGCTGCTTTATCAGCATTCGGATCATAGCCCCCGACAAATTCAATCGTGGCATGAGGGCGCTTTACTAAAACCCCTGCCAATTTATCAAGCTTCTCCTGATCAACCGGCAAATAAGAGCTCTCGCCCAATACTGCATGAATCGGCGTATCGCTTTGCAGGCCCAATAAGGATGCCAATGCTCGAAATGGTGCAGTGACAATATTGGTGAGAACAGTACGAATCGCTTGCCAAACGAGGCCCGTCGCCGAGAACTCGGGAGAATCAACGTTCCCTTTGATTCCCAGCGAGATATCAATCACGTTGTCGGAGTCCTCCAGCAAGGCAATCGCCAGACGCAGAGGTAAGCGCCGACCCTGAAAATTAGGCACTTCTTCCCCGAGTGCAATATCTTTGATTACGAAACGATTTTGACCAACTAATTCAGCGTCTTTGGCTCTGTAATTCAACATCAGATCTAAGCGTCCATCTTGAATGGCATACCCAGCATATTTCATGAAATATGCATTGGCAGTTTTCAGCGGAACATTCTTAAATTCAAACAACACGTCATGATTACGCCGCGGATCTTCAAAGGCAGCCTGACCTTTTGCTCGAAAACTGCCGCGATCCGCAATCAATCCGTCAAGAGCGATCGCCGCATAGCGGCCAGGAACATTACTCACGCCGAGCAAGGAACCATTGAGTTTGCGAATATCGGTTTGCAACTGTGGAACCACGGCTAAATCAGCAAAATGCACAATGCCATTTCGTAATTTGATAGCTTTAATGTCGAGCTCAAAATTCGATGACTTTGCGTCTGCTGCACTTGTCGCAGGCTCTGACCCTGTGGCTGTGCTTGGGGCAGGTTTAGAAAACATCCGACGAATGTTGGAGAACCCTTGCTCATCAAGGTCGTACTTAAAGTCGGGTTGATCAAACAAAACCTCATCAATCGTGAGTGATGTTTTGCCACTCGCTAATTTACGAAGATCAATTTGCTTGAAATCGGCTTGGCGCCATTTTATGAAAGCCTGTCTAGGCTTACCTTCCGTGATTTCAATATTCTTAAGGCTTAGCTCACCCACGGTTGACCATAGCCCTTGGCGAGTTTGATATTCCAATTTGCCAGCCATGACGCCTGAGTTGGTCTGCAAGGGGTTGTTGGCTGGCAACAAAGTAACAATTGGGGTAACAGATAGGTTATCGATTGCGACATCGATCTTGATTAAATTTTGTTTAGGCTCGAGATGAAAGAGGAAATCCAATACTCCAGCATCGAGTTTGAGGGTTAGCTTAGCATCAAGCTGATCGGGCTCTGGACTACTAACTCCTCCCGAGGCTTGAACTTTGTCAAATACCACCATCTTATTGAGTGATGGAATGAGCACGTCAACCCTACCCAGATCGAGCTCATACAAACCCTCCACACCAGGCTCATCAGATGCTTGTCGATAATTACTAAGTTGTTTGAGATTCAAAGAAAACGGTCCTAGATCATCGGCAAACTTGGTTTGTCCATCGCGAAACTGAAGACGCGCCCCTTGAATTCTGAATTGATCAACTGATACTTTGATTGCTTTTGATTTGGTGGGCGACGATGGTGGTTTTTGTGCATTGATGGTCTCAATCAACTGGATCCAGTTCCACTTGGATCCATCGCCCTGTGCTCGCTCAAGCAAGATCGATGGATTCGTGAGTTGTAAGTCACGAATCCCCAACTCTCCGGTCATTAATTTGACCCAGTGCAGACGAATCAGACCAGCATCCAATCCGAATAATTGCTTGCCCTGAATTTGTTGAAGGCGCAGACCCTCCACCTGAGCAGTTAATTGAAATGGTTTGACGCTAATGGATTGAATCTGAACCGAATAGCCGAGTTGCTGACTGTATTCCTCGACTTGCTTTTTAATCCATGAGGGCGCCCATGTAACGCCAATGATCCAAAATAAACTGGCCAAAATTGCCAGCACCACGCTGAATGTTAGAGTGATGCGGAGAGGTCGATTATTAGACAATCGCATCGATTAAAAGTTAACCCCAAAAAATCTTTTTCATCTCCGGCGACCCGATAACCGATTGCAAGCTCATAAAGGTGAGATAAGGCAACACAATTAACCAATAGATCAAACTCAGCGCCAGTAGATGAATGAAATCACCATTTCCAAAACTAGCCAACGAACTAATGAAGCCTCGATGATGAATCCAACCCTCTAAAGCGGATTCGAGAGCGCTCAACAAAACAACGACGCCTACGTAGACAATCGAGCGAGGCAGAATCTGCCCAATAAGCGGTTTATCACGCTTACTCTCGATCGGATACAGCATCTGGCCCATGAGCATGAATTTGGCGCACAAGAATGCTTTCACTAACGCCAAACCAATATGAATATAGGGAAAGCCTTGTAAGCGCTCAACTGAGAAACTGAGAAATGCGAGCGAACAGAACCAGATTGAAAAATAAATGAACAAGATCAGTATTTTTTTGATCTCTTCACCAAGCCGGTTTTTGTTCACATGGGGATGCATACAGATAATTTAACTGAATGGCCTGAAAGCTGAAAGGTGGATCGGGTATAAAAAGCGCGTTATACCACTTGGCGGAGAGGGCGGGATTCGAACCCGCGGTAGGCTATTAACCTACACACGCTTTCCAGGCGTGCGACTTAAACCGCTCATCCACCTCTCCGAAACCGTTCATTATACGGTTCGAAGAGTAGCGGATGATTTCTGTTGCTTTTATGAGCTTACAGTGACTTCTTTAATTGCTCCAAGATCGCTGGATTCTCAAGCGTGGAGGTATCCTGCGTGATGTCCTCACCCTTGGCAATCACGCGTAAGAGTCTGCGCATAATCTTTCCAGAGCGGGTCTTTGGTAGGTTATCGCCAAAGCGCACATCCTTCGGTTTTGCAATCGGGCCAATCTCTTTGCCCACCCAATTGCGTAACTCGGTCGCAATCTTCTTGGCCTCCTCCCCTTCGGGCCTCTTGCCTTTGAGAACCACGAAAGCGCAAATCGCTTCACCGGTCATGTCATCAGGGCGCCCTACAACAGCAGCTTCTGCCACTAAAGGATTGGCAACCAGGGTGGATTCGATTTCCATGGTCCCCATGCGATGGCCTGAAACGTTGAGAACGTCATCGATACGGCCAGTAATGGTGAAGTAGCCCGTATCCTTATTCCGAATCGCACCATCACCTGCCAAGTAGAGTTTGCGACCAAACTCGTCTGGGAAATACGCCTTCACAAAGCGATCAGGATCGCCCCAAATCGTCCGAATCATGGATGGCCATGGACGCTTGACTACCAAGATGCCGCCCTGACCATTAGGCATATCGTTACCCGTTTCATCCACAATCGCAGCCATAATGCCAGGCAATGGTAAGGTGCAAGAGCCAGGAACCATGGGGGTTGCACCGGGCAGCGGGCTAATCATATGACCACCGGTTTCGGTTTGCCAGAATGTATCAGCAATGGGACAACGTGATCCGCCAATGTTTTCGTAGTACCACATCCAGGCCTCTGGATTAATTGGCTCACCCACTGATCCCAAAAGACGTAATGAGCTGAGATCGTAATTTTTGGGATGCACACCTGGGTCAGTATTTGACGCCTTGATTAAAGAACGGATCGCCGTAGGTGCCGTATAGAAAATCGTCGCTTTATGTTTTTGGATCATCTCCCAAAAACGCCCGGCATTCGGGAATGTAGGCACACCCTCAAACACGATTTGTGTTCCACCAACTGCTAATGGGCCGTAAGCAATGTAGGAGTGCCCAGTGACCCAACCAATATCCGCAGTACACCAAAAGATATCGCTTGGTTTGATGTCAAAGGTCCACTTCATCGTCAGGATGGTCCACAATAGATAACCACCGGTGGAGTGCTGCACACCCTTTGGCTTGCCGGTTGATCCTGAGGTGTACAAAATAAATAAAGGATGCTCAGCGCTCACCCACTCTGGATCACAAGTTTTTGCTTCATTGGCAGTTACTTCATGCATCCACGAATCAAGGCCGGCCTTGAAGGGAATATTGCCGCCCGTACGTTTGTAAATGATGACATTTTTAATGTTCTCGCAACCACCCAGTGATAGCGCTTCATCCACAATCGTTTTTAGAGGCAAGGCCTTACCGCCCCGCATTTGTTCATCGGCAGTAATCACTGCCACCGCTCCTGCATCAATGATGCGCTCTTGCAGGGATTTAGCAGAGAAGCCGCCAAACACAACGGAATGAGTTGCACCAATGCGAGCACAGGCTTGCATTGCGATCACGCCTTCGACTGACATTGGCATATAGATAATGACGCGATCACCCTTTTTAATCCCGCGCTTGCGCAAAGCATTTGCCAACTGACAAACACGATCGTGTAACTCTTGATAGGTAACTTTTGTTACCTTACCGTCATCCGACTCAAAAATGATGGCGGTTTTATTCGCATTGCCATTTTGCAAATTACGATCAAGGCAGTTGTATGAAGCATTGGTAGTACCATCTTCAAACCATTTATAAAAAGGCGCCTTAGACTCATCGAGCACTTTCGTGAACACTTGCTTCCAATAGAGATTTTCTTTAGCCAAGCGCCCCCAAAATCCCTCGTAATCTTTCTCTGCTTCAGCGCATAGCTTTTTGTAAGCGTCCATTCCTGAAATGGCGGCGTTTTTTACAAAATCAGCGGGTGGATTAAAAATCCGGTTTTCTTGCATTAATGGTTCCATACGAATAACACCCTCTCTAAAAACTTATAGTGGCAACACAACAAACAATCGGTCTATCGTTTCATATGACGATAAGTGAATTAAGTCCTGATTTGCCCTATGGCAAACCCTTAAAATGCTTATTTCATTCCACTTATTGAAATATTTCTATGCCTACGATACGCCAAGACGACCTGATTCAGAGCATTGCGGACGCTTTCCAGTTTATTTCCTACTACCATCCTCGGGATTTCATCCAAGCTATGGGGCGTGCTTACGAGCTTGAACAAGGCCCAGCGGCAAAAGATGCGATTGCCCAAATTTTGACCAATAGCAAAATGTGCGCAGAGGGTAAGCGACCAATTTGTCAGGACACCGGCATTGCGGTGGTCTTTCTAAAGGTAGGCATGAACATCAATTGGAGCGGCGCCACCATGAGTGTTGCTGACATGGTCAATGAGGGTGTGCGGCGTGCTTACATGAATCCCGATAATCCATTGCGTGGCTCGGTTCTCTTAGACCCCGCAGGCAAGCGCAAAAACTCAGGTGATAACACGCCCGCAGTGATCCATTATGAGATCGTGCCAGGCGACGAACTTGAGGTGATCTGCGCAGCCAAAGGTGGCGGCTCTGAGAACAAAGCAAAAATGGTGATGCTCAATCCATCCGATTCAATCGTCGATTGGGTAATGAAGACTGTTCCCACGATGGGTGCTGGATGGTGCCCTCCCGGCATTCTTGGAATCGGAATTGGTGGCACACCTGAGAAAGCGGCTTTACTTGCGAAAGAGTCGTTAATGGCGCCCATTGATATTCAAGAGCTGATTGCGCGCGGACCCAAGAATCGCATTGATGAGTTACGCCTTGAAATCTATGAAAAGGTCAATCAATTAGGGATCGGTGCTCAAGGCCTTGGTGGATTAGCAACCGTTCTCGATGTGAAGATCATGGACTACCCCACGCACGCTGCCTCTTTACCAGTAGCAATGATTCCGAACTGCGCAGCAACACGCCATGTTCATTTTCATCTTGACGGTAACGGTCCAGCTCATTTTGATATCCCATCTCTAAGCGACTGGCCTGCTGTTGCTTGGCAACCTGATACTAAGCAATCCAAACGAATCGATGTCAATGCTTTAACACCCGAGGAAGTGGCCAGCTGGAAACCAGGTCAGACACTATTGCTTAATGGCAAGATTCTCACCGGCCGTGATGCGGCCCACAAACGCATTGCCGACATGTTGGCTAAAGGCGAGTCTTTACCTGTTAGCTTTAAAAATCGGGTGATCTATTACGTCGGTCCTGTTGACCCCGTGCGTGGTGAGGCGGTAGGTCCAGCAGGACCAACAACGGCCACTCGGATGGATAAATTTACCGAGACGATGTTAGGACAAACCGGCTTAATCGCTATGATTGGCAAAGCCGAGCGCGGCCCTGTAGCAATCGAGTCCATTAAGAAGCATCGCTCCGCATATCTGATGGCAGTAGGTGGCGCCGCCTATCTAGTATCCAAAGCAATTGCGCATGCAAAGGTGGTTGCATTCCAAGATTTAGGTATGGAGGCCATTTACGAATTCGATGTAGTCGATATGCCAGTGACTGTGGCAGTTGACTCTCAAGGGATCTCCATGCATGAAACGGGGCCCAGAGAATGGCAAATGAAAATTGGCAAGATTCCAGTGAGCGTCGCTTAATAGACTGACTGGTAAGCAACCTTGGCAACGATCGGTGTATTTGATTCTGGGGTTGGCGGCTTATCCATTTTGGATGAGGCGCTCAAGCAACTACCCCGGCATCATTACATTTACTTAGCCGATTCTGCCAATGCGCCCTATGGAGAAAAATCCGCCTCTTGGATTGCCAAGCGCAGTTTGCAGATGTGTCGCTATTTGGTTGATCAAGGTTGCGATGCCATTGTGGTGGCATGTAATACCGCAACAGCAGAAGCGATTGCTCAAATCCGCTCCGAGCTTCAAATACCCATTATTGGTGTGGAGCCCGGCATCAAACCAGCAGCGTTGCAATCCCAAAATGGTGTTGTGGGTGTGCTTGCAACTGAGGCAACCCTCAATAGCGACAAGTTCAATGCGCTCTTAGCTACATTACCAAGTCACTGTCGCTTTATTAAGCAAGCAGGCGCCGGCTTAGTGCCGCTCATTGAGGATGGACAAATTGAATCTCCAGCCATGCATACTCTATTGCAAACGCATCTCAAAGGGATCGTCGAGGCACAAGCAGACACCTTGGTTCTGGGTTGTACGCATTACCCGTTTCTGAAAAACCAGATTAGGGAACTCATTGGTGCATCCATGACCATCGTCGACACCAGCGACGCCGTAGTACGTCAGTTGAGTCGACAGCTTCTGCAGCATGGCCTAGCTGAAGAAACAGGGCTTGCCTCATTAAAGTTGCTGAGTACTGCAAATGCGGATACATTAAAGGCCATGGCAGCGCGTTTATTGCAAACTCCTCTGTCACTCCGTAGCGTCGACAAACAATCATTGATGATTTGAGCATGGCCTCAAGTTCCGCACATTGGCACCTCCCCTTCTCACGGGATGAGCGCATCATCATTGCTCTGGTTATTCTGGCGCACTTGTCATTAGTCATTCCCTTTCAATTTGGTTTAAGTCCCAAGCCGCCGGATTATCAAAATGACGAACGGGTCATGGCAAATCTTCTAGCTCCAGAGGCGCCGCAAGCGCCGGCCAAAACTGCCGCACCCCCAGCCCCTAAGGTTCCAGTTGAGGCGCCCAAACCAACTCCCAAGCCGCAACCCAAAAAACTGGAGAAGACCGAGGCACCCGCACCAAGCCCAGCACCCGCGCCAAAGGTAGCAGCTGCAGCAGAAACCCCGCCCACCAAGGCTGCCGATAGCTCCCAAACAGCAAATGTTGCACCCCCCACTTCAGGCGGCGGTGTTAGCGGCACCCCCATCCAAACGGATATTGGCAAATTGGTGGTGGTCTATCAACCCGACGCCGATCCCTACTACCCTTCATTCTCAAAGCGAGCGGGCGAGCAAGGCGAAGTGGTGGTTAGGCTCATCATTAGCGAGTCCGGTGAAGTGGAAGAAGCCCGACTACTGCAGTCTAGCTCCTATCCCAGGCTTGATCGAGCCGCAATGGAAATTGGTAAGCGCTATCGATTTAAACCGTACACCATTAACGGCAGTCCCACTAAAATCTCAACCAATCTATTAATTAAATTCAACCTAAAGAG
>JBDLUB010000033.1:0-8986 GCA_039805525.1 Pseudomonadota bacterium
ACCGATACCGACAATTAGCATCTTTTTGGGATCATATTCCCCCTGAACTTTGTCTAAGGCGGGCATTTCTTCAACGCAGGGTGGGCACCAGGAGGCCCAAAAATTAACGACCAGAACTTTGTTTTTCCAGTCTTGAGTGGAAATGGGCTTTTGATCAGGAGAAAACCATTCACGTTCAAAAAGGGCTTTGACGGCTTCTTGCGAGGCAGACTGTAGAGCGGTTCTACGGTTGGCGATGAAGGCGCCCGCCACTGCAGCAACAATGGCAACCCCACTTGCAATTAGAAAATGACGACGATTCATGACTCTCCTTCGCTAAAATCCACGCATGCATATTCATATCTTGGGCATTTGTGGGACCTTCATGGGTGGGATTGTGTTTACCCACCGATGAGTACCCAGCTTGAGGCTCAAGGGATTCAATTAATCGAAGGATACTCCCCCGATCAACTTCGTGAATTTAAATCGAAACCCGATTTATTTCTGATTGGGAATGTAGTCTCCAGGGGAAACCCCCTGCTTGAGGAGATCCTCAACCAAGGTTTGCCATATACCTCGGGTCCCCAGTGGCTTGGAGAGCAAGTTTTATCAGGTAGACACGTCTTGGCTGTTGCTGGAACGCATGGCAAAACCACTACGACTGCAATGTTGACCTGGATTTTGGAGCGCAATCATCGTAAACCTGGATATTTAATTGGTGGTGTGCCATTGAACTTTTCAGTATCGGCGCGCTTAGGTGATGGGAGCCATTTTGTGATCGAGGCGGATGAGTATGACACCGCTTTTTTTGATAAGCGCAGCAAGTTCGTGCACTATCGGCCGCGAACCGCGATCCTGAATAATCTCGAGTTTGATCACGCCGATATTTTTTCAGACTTAGGCGCGATCGAAACCCAATTTCATCATTTAGTCCGAACCATCCCACAAACCGGTTTAGTGCTTTCCAATGGTTCACAGCAGTCATTGGATCGCGTACTTGAACGTGGTGTATGGTCTCCTGTCGAACGGTTTGGTTATGGTGACTGCGATTGGGCGTTAGAAGATATTGAGAATGCAGCTGGTAAACGCGGCGCTGATTTTGCAGTCTTTTATCAGGGCAAGAAATGTGCAGAAGTTCATTGGGCTAGCCATTCAGGAGTGATGGGTGCTCACAATCAACTCAATGCATTAGCAGCGATTGCGGCCGCCCATCATATTGGTATCACTCCAGAAGAATCCGCTTTTGCTTTGGCAGAGTTCAAAAATGTCAAACGACGCCTGGAGCTAATTGGTGAGCAGCATCAGATTCGTGTGTACGATGATTTTGCCCATCATCCAACGGCAATTGCTACCACGATTGATGGATTACGCAAACAAGTAGGTGAGGCGCGGATTCTGGCAGTGCTTGAGCCGCGTTCGAACACCATGAAACTCGGTGTGATGAAATCTCAACTTCCAGACAGTTTGAAAGCGGCCGATTTGGTATTTGCCTATGGAGCAATTAGTGGCAAAGATGCCCTAGGTTGGGATTTACAAGAGGCGATCGCGCCATTAGGGTCAAAAGCGAAGAGCTTTCATGATCTTGGGCGCTTGGTTGAAGCGGTATGTGGCGAAGCCAAACCCCACGATCATATTTTGGTGATGAGCAATGGCGGCTTTGGCGGTGTTCATCAAAAAATTCTGGCTCGCTTAGAGTAACTTCATCGCTAATTTGGGGAACTGGCATGCGTTTACGAAATAAAGTCGCACTCATTACTGGAGCAGCCAAAGGAATTGGTTTTGCAACTGCTAAACGGTTTGCCGAAGAGGGCGCCAAGGTCATGTTGGCCGATCTAAATGAAGCTGCGGTGATGGAGGCCGTCGGCCAACTCAAGCATGCCGAACCATATGTATTGGATGTTACGGATCGAGCGAGCATTCAGCGTGCGGTTGATTCGATCATTGCAAAGCATGGCCGCATTGATATTTTGATTAATAACGCAGGCATCACCCAAGACGCACGCTTGGTCAAAATGACCGAGGAGCAGTTTGATGCGGTGATCGATGTCAATCTCAAAGGCGTCTTTAATTGCACCCAATTGGTGGTTCCACATATGCTAGAGGCAAAAAAGGGTAGCATCGTTAATGCTTCGAGCGTAGTCGGTATCTACGGTAATTTTGGTCAAACCAATTACTCTGCAACTAAATTTGGCGTGATTGGATTTACTAAAACCTGGGCCCGCGAGTTCGGACAAAAAGGCATTCGGGTGAATGCAGTGTGTCCTGGATTTATTGCAACCGAGATGGTCAAGGCGATGCCCGAGAACATTTTGCAAAGTATTGAGCAGCGTTCGTGGATGGCGCGCTTGGGTACTCCCGAGGAAATGGCGAATGTGTATCTGTTCTTAGCGAGCGATGAAGCCAGTTATGTCAATGGCGTAACTATTGAGGCTAGTGGCGGGATTTCGCTTTAATGCATTTGCTATATGAAGAAGGCGGTGAGCTGCGAATCGCTACCATCTTGTCATCCTCAGGGTCTGGAGAGACTCAGTCTTGGCAGGCAAGCGCTTTATCAGGCAAGCATCTCAAGTTAAAAGCTAAAGAGGTATGGCTTCAATTTGATCATGCAAATCCTCAAGAAATTCTTGAAGAAGCGCATGGTATTGCTGCAACAATTGATTTACAACTTCTATGGGATTGTGCGCCCGACCAAGAATTTTCTTTCCAGGCAATTGCCAAAGAGTATTTTGGTGACGCCGTTCGTACGCCCCAATTGATCGGTTTAGCGATCGCATTACAAGGAGCCCCTGTTTACTTTCGACGCAAGGGGCGCGGTGTATTTATGCGGGCACCACTCGAGCAACTGCAAGCGGGATTAGCGGCAATCGAGCGTAAGCAAACAGAGCTTTTGCAACAAGAGGCTTGGCAGGCGGAGCTTGTTGAAGGAAGGCTGCCAGATGCTTTACATTCGCAGGTGAATAGCTTGCTGTTCCGTCCAGATAAAAATAGCTTGGCATATAAAGCTTTTCATGGGGCCTGTGAACAGACAGGGGAACATCCAGCGCGTTTGCTGATGCGTTGTGGTGCCTTAGACTCCCCGCAGTCCTACCATTATGGCCAATTTGTGCAAGCGCATTTTCCCAAAGGGACAGGCTTCGCAAGCGATTTCCAATTTACACCCGAAGAATTTGAAAAGGCCATTGCCGGATTGCCGACTGCGCAAGTGAAAGCCTTTTCAATTGATGATGCCAGCACAACAGAAATCGATGATGCCTTGTCATTAACGCCTATCGGCGATGGTCTATATCGATTGGGTATTCACATTGCAGCGCCGGGCTTACTGATTCAGAAAGGTGATCGATTTGATCAAATCGCGCGCCAACGAATGTCAACGGTTTATTTCCCGGGTGACAAAATTACCATGTTGCCAGAGCAGTTTGTGGAGTACTTTTCTCTCGATGCTGGTTCTGCTCGTCCTGCTATTTCTTTATATCTTGAGATAGATGCTTCTGGCCAACGAACCCAGACACCTCCGCACAGTGCTTTAGAGCTAGTACCGATTGAAACCAATTTGCGCTTGGACGATTGGGAGCCTCTGGTTGATGAGGCCTTCTTGGCCCAAGAAAATTCATCATTGCCGCATCACGTAGCGCTGGCTCGACTGTGGGTTCTAGCTCAAAATGAGCATCAAAAACGTCAAGAGCAACGTCTCAAAGACGGCTTGCGAGCCGAGGTTTTGGGGCAAGGGGATCCCAATGCCTTAATCCGTGATTTCAATTTCAAGATTACTTCGTCAACCAATGAAATTGTGATTGAGCCTCGTGTTCGAGGTTCGATTTTGGATACCATCGTGGCTGAATGTATGATTCTTTGCAATCGGATTTGGGGACAAGCGCTGGCAGAGCATGGGTTGCCGGCGTTATTTCGAACCCAAAAAGGCTGGGGGCCAATGCGCACGCGCATGCAAACCAGCCCCGGCCCGCATGAAGGCTTAGGGGTTGAGTGTTATGCGTGGTGTACATCACCCCTGCGCCGCTATGCAGATTTAGTGAACCAGTGGCAATTGATTGCCATGATTCGAAATGGCGTCACAGCGAAGATGACAGCTCCCTTTCCGCCAAAAGATTCCGAGATCATGGGAATTGCTGCTGATTTCGATACGGTATATCTGCAGTACGGGGAATATCAGTCACGCATGGAGCGCTATTGGTGCTTGCGTTGGTTGGCGCAGGCCGGATTACCGCATTCAATTCATGTGCGCCATCTGAAAGAGGGTATGTCGCGGCTTGAGCCTATTCCACTGCATTTACCTATCCCTGAATTAGCTAGTCATCCTCGTCTGACCCGCGCTAAGATCGAGATTATGGAGATTGATCTTTTAGACCTATCTGCTAAAGCGCGTGTGCTCGAGCTTGAAACAGGCTCGAGTGAAGTCAGTGCTGAGGTAGAAGGTGATTTACCAGAATGAGACTGGCGCTTCATTCATTGGAGGTAAGTCGGTCGATTAAGCCGCTATGGATTGCATTAGCCATATCTCTGCTGGTTCATCTTGCCCTATTGAGTCAGCGTTGGTTCAATGCGCCAGAAACCGAGCGGCGTTTCAATACACCATTGAGTATTGTGCTCGTGAATGCGTCTAGCCCAGCGCCTCCTCAAAAGGCGCAGAAATTAGCACAGGCCAATTTGGATGGTGGGGGCCTCACTATTCGGGAGGATGCGAGTGCGTTGCACCGTGCCCACTTGGGTGCCGATGCTAAGTTAGAGGCACTCGAGAAGCGCCAGAAGCAATTGTTATCCAAGTTAGATGCCGAGAAAAAGCAGGCCAGTGGAATGCGATCGGGCGAGGAATCTAAACAGCTCTCTCAGACCAATGCCTTGGAAGCCGAGCTTGCTAGACGACTCAGTCCTGAGGGTCGTCTTCCACGTCGCGCAGTCCTTAGTGCAAGCAGTACCAAAACGGTTGCGTTTGCCTATTACTATGATGGCATGCGTCAAAAGATTGAAGCCTATGGCAATACTTTTTTTCCTCGTGTCCAGGGACGGCCGTTGTACGGTAGCTTGGTGTTAACTGTTAGTGTTGATGCAGAGGGTCGGATTACTAATAACGTCAAAGGGCGTGAGGGCATTGAAGTAAGTCGCTCATCAGGTATTGCTGAGCTTGATCGTCAAGCAATTGCGATTGTGCGCGCCGCCGCGCCGTTTGGAGCGTTTCCAAGCGAGATGCGTCAGCAGATCGATGTTTTGGATTGGGTTTCAACGTTTGAGTTCACACGTGATTTGAAAGATCAATCTGGCAATCGACTGGAATTAAGAGGCGCCAAACCATGAGTCACTACCCATTTTTGACCGAGTTGAAGCCAAATCATTTTGTTGGCAAAAATATTTATGCGGTATTTGGCAATCCGATTGGGCATAGCAAGTCTCCCTTGATTCATGAGCAGTTTGCAATACAAACCCAGCAAGAAATGGATTATTTGAGGATTCAACCACCGCTGGATGGATTTGCAGCAATGCTCACCCAATTTTTTGCACTTGGAGGTCAAGGTGCGAACGTCACCATCCCGTTTAAATTGGATGCCTATCAGTTATGCAAACAATTAACTACCCGCGCTCGCTTAGCAGGTGCTGTGAATACAGTCTGGCAAAAAGACGGAGTGCTCTGGGGTGATAACACCGATGGCGCTGGGTTAGTTGCTGATTTACTGTCTCAAGGAGTGACTATTCGTGAAGCGGATGTTCTGATTGTGGGGGCTGGTGGTGCAAGTCGCGGGATCGTTGAGCCACTGCTAAATGCAAAGCCCAAACGGATTTGGATTGCCAATCGCACATCTCAAAAAGCCAACGAGCTCGTGTCAATATTTCAGCCTATTGCAACTCAGTATGGTGTTGAATTAATAGCAAGCAGCATTACTCAATTGGAGGATCAAACGACCCCTGCATTCCCACTCGTGATTAATTCAAGTGCAGCTGGCCTTGAGGACCAAAGTCCTTTAAGCACATTAGTGGCAGACCATATCTTTTGCACCGGCGGCTTTGCGTATGATTTGGTGTACGGCAAAACTACGGTATTTATGGAACAGGCCTTACAGCGCGGCTGTCGGATCAGTGACGGTTTGGGAATGTTAGTCGAGCAAGCCGCCGTTGCGTTTAGTCTGTGGCGTCAAGTAGACATCAAACGTTTAGATACTCGGGCTGTGGTCGCACAACTGCGCCACGAGTAATCATCATGCCATGGGTCATGTATTTCCTCAAATGTATGGCCTTTGGGCTGATCGGTTTGCAGCTTTACTTTGTGGTTCAGATTGGGTTATGGGCATTCATGAATCCAGGCAGTACGGCATTTCAAAGGGCTGAACGTTGGCGCCTTTGTCACTGGAGTTTGAGCTGTCCAATCCAGCATCGATGGATTCCGTACGAGCAGATCAGTCACGATTTAAAGCGGGCGATTTTGGTCAGTGAAGACGATATATTCTTTAAACACAGCGGGGTTCGTGTTGAGGATATGCAAAAAGCCTGGGAGCGAAACCAAAAAGGAGGCAGCAAGGTGGTGCGAGGCGGCTCCACAATCACCCAGCAATTAGCCAAGAATTTATTTCTTTCTTCCGAAAAAAACTACCTACGTAAAGCACAGGAACTTGTCATTACCGGTCTTTTAGAGTTGATGCTTTCCAAACAGCGGATGTTTGAGATTTATATGAACTCTGTGGAATGGGGTGAGGGGATTTTTGGCATTGGTGCAGCGACTTCTCACTACTATGTGGCTAATCCCAAAAACATAAGCCGCGAGCAAGCGGCTGCGCTAGCATCTGCGTTGCCTGCCCCAAAGTGCTTCGATAAGAGTAAATATTGCAAACGCGGCAGTATTGATTTTGGGGCGCGTCAGCAGTTTATTTTAGAGAATATGGATCGCGTAGCCTTGCCTAAAAATCGTTAGTAATACCAAGCATCTTTTTATTTAGCTTGCGCAGACCGAATCGCATCACGGGTTGCCATTGCTACTTTTCTGGCAGCGTCTGCAAAGTCCTCTCCGTTGCTCGCATACAAAATGGCGCGCGATGAATTAATCATCATTCCCGTTCCGGGTTTATTCGCTACCTGCCCCGCAGCAACCGTCGCTTCAATGTCGCCGCCTTGCGCTCCAATTCCTGGAATGAGCAAGGGCATATCTCCTACGACGGATCGAACCCGGGCAATTTCTTGTGGGAAGGTGGCACCAACGACTAAGGCAATTTGACCCGTCTGATTCCATTCTTTGGCGAGGTGTGCAACGCGTTCAAACACCGCTTGATTGTTGTTGATGGGAAGGTTTTGTATATCGGACCCACCTGGATTGGAGGTACGGCACAAGATGATGACCCCTTTACCGGGGTGTTGGAGGTAGGGCTCGATCGAGTCTTTACCCATATACGGGTTGACGGTTACCGCATCTGCCCCATAGCGCTCAAACGCCTCTAACGCATAGTGTTCAGCGGTGCTACCAATATCACCCCGCTTGGCATCCAAAATAATGGGTATCTGTGGGTAGGATGTTTTGAGGTGGGCAATTAGGTCTTCGAGTTGGTCCTCTGCCCGTTGGGAGGCAAAGTACGCAAACTGTGGTTTAAATGCACACACCAGGTCGGCGCAAGAATCCGCAATTTCTTTGCAAAAGTTGAGGATGGCTTTGGGACCTTTGCCTATGCTGGGCGGGAAGCGCTGGGGGTCGGGGTCCAAACCCAGACAGAGCATGCTGCCCTGGGAAGCCCAGGCGGACCCGATCTGATCCCGAAAGGATCCTGGATTTTTTGCCAAATCTAATGAAGGATTCATAGTGCATAGGATAAACTAGCGCATTCGTTGGGAGTTCACCATGATCAACTTGTTCGTCCTACAAAATGGCCGTCTATCGCAGGAGCAAGTCGAAGATCGCAATGAACTACTCCAGCACCACAATCCAATTTGGATTGATGTGATTGACCCTGAAGAGGAAGAGCTGCTTTGGATTAAAGAGGCTTTTGCCGTACAACTCCCTGAGTTGGACGATCTTGGGGACCTGGAGGCGTCTGCACGCTATTTTGAGGCAGACGATGGGCATCTGCATATTCGCACCGACTTTTTGCTTGACGAAGAAGATACATCACGCAACGTGAGGGTGGCGTTCGTCCTGACTAATCAGGTGTTGTTCTCGATCCACGATGAAGATTTGCCGGTGTTTCGGCTGGTTCGTCTGCGGGCGCGTTTGCGTCCAGGTTCGGTCAGTAATGCGAAGGATGTGCTCCTTGATTTGTACTCGACCGATGCCGAGTATTCCGCCGATGCACTCGAGGAGGTTTATGAGAATCTTGAGCGTGCGGGTAAACGTGTTTTGTCGGAAACGATCACCGACGCCGACGCAGCAGAAGTTCTTGAGACGATTGCCACCGAAGAAGATACTAATGGCCGAATTCGTCGCAATGTAATGGATACTCGGCGCGCACTGTCATTTCTGATGCGAAGCAAATTATTGTCCGACGAGCAGCAAGAAGAAGCGCGACAGATTTTGCGAGACATTGATTCGCTAGAAAACCATACGGCATTCTTATTCGACAAGATTAACTTCTTAATGGATGCGACTGTCGGCTTTATTAGTCTGAACCAGAGCAAAATCATTAAGATCTTCTCCGTGGTTTCGGTTGCCTTAATGCCCCCGACTTTATTGGCAAGCGTTTGGGGTATGAACTTTGAATACATGCCTGAACTCAAAGAGACTTGGGGCTACCCACTAGCAATCATTACTATGATCATCTCGGCAATGATTCCCTTGGGCTACTTCCGTCATAAAGGCTGGTTGAAGTCAAATTAGCGGGACTCGCCTGCAGTGAGTTGCGCAAGGAGCAACTCGATCGCATAAACGCAAGCCTGCTCCCGAATACGCTGACGATCACCGCTAAAGTGTTTCGTTTGTGCGCGGGTTTGGATTTGATCATCCACTCGCAGTCCCCAGGCAAAGCAAACCATTCCGATGGGTTTATTCGCACTTCCTCCACCTGGCCCTGCAATTCCAGTAATA
>JBDLUB010000034.1:0-8741 GCA_039805525.1 Pseudomonadota bacterium
CATTGGCTCCGCTGGCGTTCTTTAGCTGGAGCTATTCATGAACACCGTTGCTGATTTAAAGTTAAATGGCGATTTTGCAATTGCCGATATTGGTTTGGCAGACTTTGGTCGTAAAGAAATCAAAATTGCTGAAACCGAGATGCCTGGTTTGATGGCGATTCGTGAGGAGTTTGCCGCCAAGCAGCCATTGCGTGGTGCGCGCATCACTGGATCGCTGCACATGACCATTCAGACTGCGGTTCTGATTGAAACGCTTGAGGCCTTGGGTGCCGAAGTGCGCTGGGCATCATGCAATATTTTTTCAACACAAGACCATGCCGCTGCCGCGATCGCTGCGAATGGCACCCCAGTATTCGCAATCAAAGGGGAGACTCTTGAGCAGTATTGGGATTTCACTCATAAGATCTTTGAGTGGTCCGACGGTGGATACAGCAATATGATCTTGGATGACGGTGGTGACGCAACCCTGTTGCTACACCTAGGAAGTAAGGCTGAAAAGGATCAAGCCGTTCTGAACCATCCAACGAGCGAAGAGGAACGTATTCTCTTTGCGGCCATTAAGAGCAAATTGGCGATCGATCCAACATGGTACTCAACTCGGTTAGCGAAGATTAACGGCGTTACCGAAGAAACCACAACGGGTGTGCATCGTCTTTATCAAATGCACGCCAAAGGCGAATTGCATTTCCCAGCCATTAACGTCAATGACTCCGTAACGAAGAGCAAATTTGATAACTTGTACGGCTGCCGCGAATCCTTAGTTGATGCGATTAAACGCGCGACCGACGTTATGATTGCCGGCAAAATTGCTGTTGTCGCTGGCTATGGTGATGTGGGTAAAGGCTCTGCACAAGCATTGCGCGCCCTCTCTGCCCAAGTATGGGTAACTGAAGTTGATCCGATCTGCGCGCTTCAGGCCGCCATGGAAGGATATCGCGTAGTAACGATGGAATATGCCGCCGATAAAGCCGATATTTTTGTTACTGCCACCGGTAACTATCATGTCATCACGCATGATCACATGAAGAAGATGAAAGACCAGGCGATTGTGTGCAACATTGGTCACTTTGATAACGAAATTGATATTGCTAGTATTGAAAAATACCAATGGGAGGAAATTAAGCCACAGGTTGATCACGTGATCTTCCCAGCAGCCAATGGCCTTCCAGAAAAGCGTCTCATTATTTTGGCCAAGGGCCGCTTAGTGAACTTGGGCTGCGGCACTGGACACCCCTCATATGTCATGAGTTCTTCGTTTGCTAACCAAGTGATTGCGCAGATTGAGCTCTGGGGTGCGGCAGGGACGAATAAATATCCTGTTGGGGTCTATACCTTGCCTAAGCATTTAGATGAAAAGGTTGCTCGTTTGCAATTGAAGAAGTTGAACGCACAGTTAACGGAGCTTTCGGATCAACAAGCGGCTTACATTGGCGTTAAGAAAGAAGGCCCATTTAAGCCCGAAACTTATCGTTATTAAAAAGCTAAAGGGTTTGCTATGGAATTAAGCGTCGAGTTCTTCCCCCCCAAAACCCCGGAGGGGGAGGCGCGCTTGTTGCAAACGCGAGAGCGAATCACAGCGTCATTGCAACCCGCCTTTTATTCAGTGACCTTTGGTGCAGGCGGCTCGACTCAATCGGGAACTTTGCAGACCGTTGAAGCCATTCATCGTGCAGGGGAGGTGGTTGCGCCTCATTTATCCTGCGTTGGCAGTTCCAAAGAATTGATAAGGAAGCTTCTTTCGCAATATAAGGCATTGGGTATTAAACGAATTGTGGCCCTACGTGGCGATTTACCCTCTGGCATGGGGCAATATGGTGAGCTGCAACATGCCAATCAGTTAGTAGAATTTATTCGCCAAGAGACCGGTGACTGGTTCCATATCGAGGTAGCTGCTTATCCCGAGACCCATCCGCAGGCACAGTCACCTAGCAAGGATATCGCCTACTTTGCCCAAAAAATTAAGGCAGGTGCTAATTCAGCGATTACCCAATATTTCTTTAACAGCGATGCGTATTTTCGGTTTGTAGATGACGCTTATCAATTAGGTGCTGATGTGCCTGTGGTTGCGGGCATTATGCCGATTACAAGCAGCACCCAATTACTGCGTTTTTCAGATGCATGCGGCGCAGAAATACCACGCTGGATTCGTCTACGTCTTTTGGCATATGGTGATGACAGCGCTTCGATTAAAGCCTTTGGCGAGGATGTGGTGAGCGCATTGTGCGAGCAACTCATCGTTGCTGGAGTGCCTGGACTACATTTTTACTCCCTAAATCAAGCAGAGCCCGTGATTCGTATTGCTCAAAATCTGCAATTGGACCAAGCGTCTAAGACTTAATCGGGTTTTGATAGACGCCAGAGTCAGTGATCACCAGATCTAGCGCTTGGTCATGAGCTTTGGGGGTCCAGCGATCAAGATCAAGTGCTTGCCAGTCAAATGCGATGCCAATCGTTGTGAATCGATGCCCCGCTCGCTTTAAAGAAGCAATGGTGCGATCGAAATAACCTCCTCCATAGCCAAGCCGCCAGTATTGATTCTGATAATTGAGCCACCCAACACAGGGAATCAGGATGCAGTCGGGGTTCTTACTTTGCACACCGTCTGCAGTTGGATCGGGTTCCGCAATCCCATAGGCATTGAGAACCAAGGGGTCAGAGTCTGACCAGGTATAAAAACTCAATTGCTGATCGGATCTTACTTTGGGCAACAGGAGGGATCGATTTGGATTTGAGGATCGCCACTCGTGCAGGGGCTCACGCAGATCAAGTTCATCACGATAGGGCCAGCAAAATGCAATAGATTGATACGCCCCTCCCTCTCGAAGTAGAAATTGGTGAAAATGCGATAAAAAATGGGTGTATGCAGGATCAAATTGGGGGGATTGAGCAAATGACGCGCGCTGACTCAAAAGATCGTGTCGAATTTGATGAATAGGGGTATGCATGGCACTTATTATCGGGTGAAAATAGCAAAATGAACCGAAATTTTGCTTTTATGCCAAAACATCCGATTAAGCACTTTCTTCTTTTAGCGATACCAGTGCTTTGCTTAGGCGCCTGGGAAAGTGGCCTTGCTCAAAACTCCAATACCAGCAAACCTTCCGCGGGACAGCTCGCTCCTTATGAACTTACAGAGGCGGATAAATTATTTATTGAGCTACGCGACGCCGCGCGGCGTAATGATGTACCAAAAACTCAACAGCTCTCAGCGCAATTAAGTAACTATCCGGATACGGATTATGTCCGGTATTTTCGAATCAAGCCCCAAATGTTTGATAAGGGAAATGAGGCGCGCGCTGATTCCTCAGTTGACGAGGAGGTTGGCGCTTTTCTAAAAACGTACGATGGTGCCGCGATTGGTGATCGGATGCGTAACGATTGGTTATTGGTTCTTGGTAAGCGGAAAGATTGGGCTCAGTTTGATCAGGAATATCCTAAATTTGTCTTAGATGACGATACCAATGTGAAGTGTTATGCGCTTCATTCGCGACTTGTGAGGCAAGAGGACGCAAAGCGTGTGGGTCAAGACGCACTCAAAATCATGATTGATCCACGCCAGTTTGGATCGGCTTGCCAAGAATTGGTGCCTGCATTGGTCCAGGCAAATGGTCTATCCAACTCTCAGGCAAGAGCGCTCGGCCGCGCTGCTGCCGAAATGAATTTTGAAACCGCGGGACGACGCATCGGTGGAGAGGATCCAATTGCTAGTATTGTGCGCAGTGCAAGAGCAGACTCAACTAAAACGTACCGTGACTTCTTGCAAACTAGCTTACGCTATAACAAAGAAGATCAAGCGATGGCATGGGGTGTGATTGGGCAATTTTTAGCAAAACGCTTAGATCGCAACGCATACGATGCATATCGGCGCCAACAACAATTAGGCTTTAATTCCTTACTATCCCCAGAAACTCAGGAATGGAAAGTTCGTACGGCTTTACGGGCTCACGATTGGCAGCTGGTGCGCGAGTCGATTGAATCGATGAATCCGGTCGTTCGTCAGCGCGACCCTGCATGGACCTATTGGTACGGAAGATCGTTGAAAGAATTAGGCGATCCCGAGAAAGCCAATGCACAGTTTCAGATACTTGAAGACCAATTTAATTTTTATGGGCAGTTAGCACGCGAGGAGCTAGGTAAGCCCATTGTGATTCCGCCTAAAGTAAAAGTTAGCGAGGGGGAAATTAAGGAGATGGGGAAGCGCCCTGGATTCACTCGGGCAGAGCGTTTTTACGCCATGAACCTTCGCTTTGAAGGAAATCGTGAGTGGAATTGGGAGTTACGTGGCATGAGCGATCGCCAATTGCTAGCTGCTGCAGAATATGCCAAACGCATCCATTTATATGATCGTACGGTCAATACGGCTGATCGCACCAAAGGCGAGCATGATTTTAGCCTGCGTTATCCAACGCCCTTTAGAGATCAACTGAGCCCGATTGCTAAAAATATTGATTTGAACTTAGCCTGGGCCTATGGTTTGATCCGTCAAGAGTCTCGCTTCATTACCAATGCATCATCGTCAGTGGGCGCCTCAGGTTTGATGCAGGTAATGCCCAATACTGCCAAGTATGTTGCTAAGAAAATTGGCATGAATTCCTATACCAATGAACGTCTTAAAGAAACGCAAACGAATTTGACCTTGGGAAGCCATTACTTAAATATGGTTTTAAAAGACCTTGATGACTCTTGGGTATTGGCATCTGCGGCCTACAATGCGGGCCCATCACGGCCAAAATCATGGCGAGAGAGGTTAAACCAATCCACTGAAGGGGCAATTTTTGTGGAATCGATTCCCTTTAATGAGACACGTACCTACGTGAAAAATGTGCTCGCTAATGCAAGCTACTATTCACTTTTAATGGATGGAAAAACCACTCCCATGAAACAACGACTTGGAGTGATTGCTCCTAAAACTGCCGTATTGAGTGAGCTACCATGAAACATGACATTTTATTAATTGGCGGTAGCGGCTTTGTTGGTAAGGCTATTAGCCAAAAGTTACAAAGTAAAGGCTACTCCGTCTTGATTCCATCGCGGCGTTATGGCGCCATGCGAGACCTACGACTATTACCTAGTGTGACCTTAGTTGAGGCAGATGTAAATCAGCCAGGGGTTATTGAGCGATTGTGCGCAGATGTAAAGCCACATGGAGCGGTTATCAACCTAGTTGGTATCTTGCAAGATCAAGTAGCAAAACCATATGGTCCTGGTTTTAAAAGAGTTCATGTGGATTTGCCTCAGGTGATTATTGAGGCAATGAAAGCCAAACAGCTCAGACGCTATTTGCACATGAGCGCTTTAGGTGCCGACTCGAATGGCCCTTCAATGTATCAACGCAGCAAGGGCGACGGTGAGAATCGGGTTCGAGCCAGCGGTTTAGATTGGACCATTTTTAGACCATCGGTCATTTTTGGAGAGCACGATCAGTTCATTAATACCTTTGCTAATTTAGCGAAGGTATTTCCGGTAATTCCATTGGCGTATTCGCATGCTCAATTTCAGCCAGTGAGCGTAAACGATGTTGCCAGTGCATTTGTAATGGCATTAACTCACCCCAATACCATTCATCAAACCTATGATTTGGTCGGTCCTGAGGTGTTCACGATGAAACAGTTAGTTGAATTTGCAGCTCGCAAAGCGGGTAAGGATCGCCTTATCATTGGATTGCCAAATTGGGTTGGATACCTACAGGCCTTGGCATTTGAGTTTGGTCCAGGCCCCACTTTAATGTCGCGTGACAATATCGCCTCCATGAGCGCCCCTAATGTATTGCCTGCAGGCGGAAAAGACGCTTTGGTTGATGAGTTTAGGATTGCCAAACAGCGTATTGAGAGTTTACTGACTTGAAGATTTATCAAGTCGGTGGGGCGGTACGGGACCGTTTGCTCGGAAGAGCGGTTCATGATGTTGATTACGTGGTGGTTGGCGGAACAGCCGATGAAATGTTGCAAAAAGGATTTCGGCCGGTGGGGAGTCATTTCCCAGTATTTTTGCATCCCACCACCAATGCGGAATATGCCCTAGCTAGGACGGAGCGCAAAACAGCGCCGGGTCACCAAGGCTTCACTTTTCATGCAGATCCAAGCGTGACCCTAGAGCAGGATCTGCAAAGACGCGACTTGACCATCAATGCCATGGCCCAAGCAGTCAATGAAGTCGGTGAGCCGGTCGGAGAGATCGTCGATCCCTATGGCGGTCAGGCTGATCTGAGGGCGGGCGTATTGCGACACGTTTCAAACGCCTTTTTAGAGGATCCTTTAAGGATATTACGCGTCGCCCGATTTGCGGCACGTTTTCCTGATTTTCATATTGCGCCCGAGACACTCGTTCTCATGGGGCGAATGGTTCACGCACGTGAGTTAGAAACCTTATCAAAGGAACGCATCTGGCAAGAGCTAGCGCGCGCCATGGAAGAAACAGATCCACTCCGCTTTATCGAAACACTCAATCAGTGCAATGCCCTATCGAATGTGTTGCCAGCTAGCTTTGAGAAACAGTGGCATCAGGAAGGTGCTCAAAAGAGCATTCGGCATGCAATACATTTGGTTGTTTTGGCGAGCCCCGAGCTAAATCAGCGGATTGCCTGTTTATTAAAAACTATCTCTTTAGCCGAAATCCAGGAGTGGGCTCGAGGGTCGAAGGTGCCTAATGAGATTGCCGAGTATTGCCAGAATGCGGCAGATTTTGAGTCAGCGTACTCCAAATTAATTCCAATCGATATCCTGGCATTTTTTAATCGCTCTGATTTATGGAGAAAGCCTCACCGAATCACTGAACTACTTACTCTTTTTGAGGCGCTAGGAATTGATATAGCGGTTTGGCAAAAGCTGGTTAGTAATTTGATGGGTATTGATGCCGGACAAATTGCAAAGTCTGTAAGCCAACACTCAGATGCCAATGAGCTAGGTAAAGCAATTCATGCGGAGCTTGAGAGGGCGCGCCTCTTCACTATTCAAGAAGTGCTGTCTCAATAAACTCGATTACGACCCCCAAAGCCTGGGAGTGCGTAGAGGTCTAGATGAAGGCCCTTTAAGTTTTTGCCTAAAGCTAGAACTTTGAAGAGTTCCCCCATCTCCGCTTCCGAGATTAGTTTTTGTATTCCATTTGATATAGCGATCATCTGCTGAGGGTCGTTTGGATCGGATTGCTGCAATACTAAATCGGTAATGCCAGCATCCAACAAGTACGATGCTTGGCTCGAAAAAAATGACTGTGTATTTTCTTCGTTCTCAATTAAATGCAAAAGGTTCGAGAAATTGATATGGCAGGTGATATCTGAGATGCCGGGTAAGGCAAGCACATTGCTTAGTGCTTGATGATGGAAGTGTGCCATGAGTGTGCCGGTATTTCGTTGGGGATGGTAATACTCCCGATCGTGAAAGCCATAGTCAATCATCAACAACAAACCCTCATCGAGCCGATCAATCACTTTTGCAAACCAAGCCTCAGCCTGAGGATGGATTTCAGTCATATACCTATCGCTAGCGCAGTCGATCAATGGCTGAACCTCTAGTTTTTCACCGGGCACAGATATAAGAAATTGATCATGCTCTGTTCCAAGTCCGACCCCAGCGTGGTGCCAAGCATGGTCTTGATACACAATGCGTTCACAGGGAATCGCATCGAGTACTTCATTAGCCAGAATGACCCCATGAAAAGATGGCAACACTTCTGAATGCCACAGACAATGCGTTTCAATCCCATGACTTTGGCAGGCGTCCTGGAGTAATGCCTGTTGACGCTTAATCAAATTTGGTGATACATCAATGATGTGATATTCATCGAGCTTAAAGCCGCGACGGTGTAGATCCAATAGGATCGTCTTGGCAAGCCGTCCAGTTCCCGCACCGATTTCGATGATGCGGGTCTGTTGTCCCTGCTTTTTGAATCCCTCTAGCACTGGCAGCATCGTATTAACGATGGTTTGACCAAAAAATGGGCTGATTTCAGGGGCCGTTATGAAATCACCAGAGCGTCCAAATTTTTCTAGGGCGCTGGTGTAATAACCCAGGCTTGGCTCATACAGGGCGAGCTCCATGAAGCGTGAAAAGGGGATCCAGCCACCCTTTTTCCGAATTTCTTGGGAAATTTTGGTTAGGATGGCCTCTAAATGCTCCGCTTGCGCCTGTGTCAGGTTAATATCCATAGCTCGCTAGTCTAAGTGAGTTTTTCCATAGCACATGAAAACAATGGCAGATCGGACAGTTTTGGTCACCGGCGCAGCAAAGCGCCTTGGTCGAGAAATCGCCTTGTATTTTGCTCGTGAGGGCTGGAATGTCATTGTTCATTATGGCCAATCTACCCAAGAGGCAAAAGCCGTGGTTGCTGAGATTCATGGATTGGGTATTAAGGCCATTGCGTTGCAGGCAAATCTATCACGTCAAGCAGAGGCCGAATCTCTGATCAAAAATAGTATCGACCAATTCTCAAGGATTGATTGTTTGGTTAATAGTGCCGCGATTTTTGAATACGATCGGCCTAGCCAAGATGGTCAGCTTGTGAGCGCTGACCTGATTGAACGTCATACTCAAATTAATTTAGCAGCCCCAGTTCTGATGGCTCAGACAATGTTTCATCACCTCAAAACTCAGCCAATCAGTAAGGACTTTGTTCCTGCAACGATTCAGCTATTGGATCAAAAGTTAATCAACTTAAATCCAGATTATTTTTCGTATACGCTTTCCAAAAGTGCTTTGTTAACTGCTACCGAAATGATGGCCCGTGATTTCGCACCATATATGCGC
>JBDLUB010000035.1:0-8646 GCA_039805525.1 Pseudomonadota bacterium
GCCCGGGGCAAGCAAAGTGGGCGTACTCAAGAAATTCAGCGGCTAATTGGCCGCGCCATGCGTAGTGTCTTTGATCTCAAACGACTCGGTGAGCGCACCATTCACCTCGATTGCGATGTGTTGCAAGCCGATGGCGGAACGCGTACTGCGGCAATTACCGGCGCCTATGTTGCTGCCCGCGATGCGGTCAATCATTTGCTCAATCAGAAAATGATTACCTCCGACCCAATGCTTGATAGTGTTGCGGCGATCTCAGTTGGTATTTATCAGGGCGTTCCGGTCCTCGATCTCGATTACGCAGAGGACTCAGAGTGTGACACCGATATGAATGTGGTGATGACCGGTCGTGGTGGCATGATTGAAGTGCAAGGAACTGCTGAAGGTACCCCATTCACGCGCACCGAACTCGAGGCATTATTAAATCTTGCCCAAGCAGGCATTGAGGAATTGACACGCATTCAGAAAAGTGCCTTAGCTTCATGAGTCGACGGTTGGTCTTAGCTTCGAATAATGCTGGGAAGCTAAGAGAGTTTTCGCAACTGTTTAAACCTTTTGCGATTGAACTCATCCCTCAGGGACAGCTTGGTATTGGTGCTGCAGAGGAGCCATTTGATCGCTTTATTGACAATGCGCTAGCAAAGGCACGACATGCCAGCAAGCTCAGTGGTCTACCCGCCATTGCCGATGACTCAGGCATTTGTGTAGATGCCTTAGGCGGTGCGCCTGGCGTGCGCTCAGCCCGCTTTGCCGGTGAGCACTGCTCAGATACCGATAACAACCAAAAGCTGGTGTCCTTACTCGCGGGCAAGCTAAATCGCGAAGCGCACTATGTATGTGCTTTGGTGGTGGTTCGAGAGGTCCATGATCCAAACCCAATCGTTGTTGAAACTCGTTGGGACGGTGAGATTATCGATGAGCCACGCGGTCTTCATGGCTTTGGCTACGATCCCTACTTTTATGTCCCCGAACTACAGATGACCGCAGCAGAACTCAGTCCTGAGCGCAAGAATGCCATTAGCCATCGTGGGCAGGCGCTGGTTCAGCTCATGGAGCAATTAGAGAAAGATCCGTTTTTTCAGAAAACCCATGATTAACTCTGGTATCGCATTAACGGCACTCCCCCCTCTCTCGCTCTATATCCATTTCCCATGGTGTGAGCGTAAGTGCCCGTATTGTGACTTTAATTCGCATCAGGTCAAAGATGGCGGATTTAACGAGAGTCGCTATATCGAAGCGCTGGTAGCCGATCTTCAAACTGAATTGCCTAATGTCTGGGGTCGCCGAGTTCACACGATTTTTATTGGCGGTGGAACCCCTAGTCTCTTATCTCCCAAGGGTCTTGATCATCTCTTATCGCATATAAGAGCACTCATCCCGATCGAGCCTCATGCCGAAATCACCCTCGAGGCCAATCCAGGTTCAGTGGAATCAGCGAAGTTTGCTGAGTTCGCTAGCATCGGCATTAACCGCGTGTCGCTCGGGATCCAGAGTTTTAATCCAGATCATCTCAAGGCATTGGGGCGGATTCACAATCAGTTCGATGCTTATCGTGCGATTGAGATCGCGCACAATCACTTTGAACGCATCAATCTGGATTTGATGTACGCTCTTCCACAGCAAACACTTGCCCAGTCACAAGCCGACCTCAGAGAAGCTCTGGCATTTAATACATCGCATCTATCGCTCTATCACCTAACACTCGAACCGAATACCTATTTTGCGAGTCACCCGCCAGTGCTTCCGCACGAAGATGAGAGTGATGCCATGTTTGAATCCGCTCTAGAAATGTTGGCGGCGCATGGCTACGACCGATATGAAGTATCGGCCTATAGCAAGCCCAAACAACAGTGCAAGCACAATCTCAACTATTGGGAGTTTGGAGACTATATTGGCATTGGTGCCGGTGCACACGGCAAAATTTCCTATCCAAATCGCGTCACACGGCAGATTCGCGAGCGCCATCCTGAGACTTATATGAGCAAGATGACCGATCAAGGTCATGCCGTCATTGAAAACCGTGTACTCACCCAAGACGATTTACCGTTTGAGTTCATGTTGGGTGCACTTCGATTAATGGATGGGGTGCCAACAGGCATGTTCTCGGAGCGAACGGGCCTCGGGATTAATACGATTAGCAAACCAATTACAGAGGCTCTACGTAAGAGACTATTGGACGAAGACCCAATGCGACTCAAAGCCAGCCCTCTGGGCATACGCTATCTCAATGACCTGCAGGAATTGTTCTTGAAATAGGTGGTGGCGGAAGCGGTGAGATTCGAACTCACGGAGGACTTTCATCCTCGCCAGTTTTCAAGACTGGTGCATTCAACCACTCTGCCACGCTTCCTCTAAAGCCACGATTATAGGGGAGTTGTAGAGAGTTGATGAATTAGCACCTAAGAATTAAGTAAACCCTTAAGATACTTCGCGATTGCCAAACTTGAGGTTAATGCGGGTGACTCAAAGCCAAAGAAGTTGTAAAGGCCTTCAATGCCATGTTCATTGGGGCCATCGATACGAAAGTCTCCTGCGGGTTGATCTTTTGAGACGATCTTGGCGCGCACCCCTGAATAATCCGCCTGCAAACTACCATCCTTAAGGCCTGGCCAGTATTGTCGGATGGCTGCATAGAATCGCTCACCGCGAGTGGGATCGACTGCGTAATTAATTTGATCTTCCGAATCGATATCAAGCCACTCCACATCGGGGCCAAACTTAGCCTGCCCCGCCATATCGAGGGTCAAGTGCACCCCTAAGCCACCCGGTTCTGGCACTGGGTAAATTAAATGACGAAATGGTGACTTACCTGCTAAGGAAAAATAGTTACCTTTAGCAAAATACGCTTTTGGAATATGCTCGGCTGATATTCCGTGAATGCGTTGTGCTACCGCCGGTGCGCTCATACCCGCACAGTTAATTAGATACTTGGTTTGCAGTTTCATCGCATCGGCGCCGCCCACCTCCAGCTCAAACCCTCCGGGAATGACCCTCGCATGATTTAAGGGAGAGAGATAAGCAACCATTCCCCCTGCATCCTCAAAGCCACCAAGCAGTGACAGCATATAGGCATGGCTATCGACAATGCCAGTCGTTTTGGACCAAATCGCTGCCGCCACTCGCAGATCGGGCTCTAGCGCATTGGCTTCTTTCGCTGTAATCAGGCTAATCTCACGAGCTCCATTTTGCTGAGCCCGATAGAAAATTCCGTGCAGATCATCGACCTGCTGTGGATCGCTTGCCACAATTAATTTGCCGTAGCGCTGGGTTCCAACTTGATGGTCGCGACAATACTCATAGAGCATGCGATTACCCTCAACGCACAGTTTTGCTTTTAACGAATCCTTGGGATAGTAAATACCGGCATGAATGACTTCGCTATTTCTTGAGCTGCTAATGGTTCCAAATGATGCTTCGCGCTCTAGCAATACGGTTTCATGACCTTGTAATGCCATTTCACGGGCTACTGCTAAGCCCACAACGCCCGCCCCAACTACGACACAATCCAGTTTATCCATAGTGCTTCGTTATTTTTGATGCCAAATCGTACCATTTCACTGAAATTAAATCTTGATGCTTTCGAAGCCCTTATTGATAAAATCTACATATATGACCGCACCCTCTAATTCAGAATCGCTGGGCAACCCCTCAACCGCGGTTTTTGGCTCTCTACAAGCCGCCGACATCGTATTGGATCTTGCCTATCAGGGGATTGAGCCTGAAGATTGGAAGAAGCTGTTTTCTAAAGCGGAGCAAGTGCAGCTCAGCAATCATCTAAATGCTGTCTTTGCTGGCGAGCATGTCAATACTAGCGAGCACCGCCCTGCACTTCATACGGCACTACGTAATCTCGATAAATCCCCAATACTGGTTGATGGCAACGATGTAATGCCAGAGATCGCCGAGGTTTGGCAACGAATCGAGGGTTTATGTAATAAATGGGTAGGGGTAACGGATTTAATTCATATTGGGATTGGGGGGTCTGATTTTGGTCCGCGCCTTGCAGTGCAAGCCCTAGCCCATTCAGCGCATAAATCCAATCGCGGGTTGCGGGTTCATTTTGTGGCCAATGTAGATAGCGCTGAGCTAAGTCATGTATTAGAGCGTGCTCAGGCAAATAGCACTAAGGTATTGATTGTCTCTAAATCGTTTGGCACGGCTGAGACCTTAATGAATGCACGCGCTGTACTGAATTGGTTCAAAGCGAAGAACCTAACTAGCTCGCAGATCCAAAACTCCTTGTTTGCAATTACCAGCAATGTCCAGGCGGCACAAGATTTTGGTATTCAAGCGGATCATATCTTTCCTTTTTGGGATTGGGTGGGTGGGCGATTCTCCGTATGGTCTGCGGTTGGCCTTCCCATTGCTTTGCAATACGGCTTTGAGACCTTCAAACAATTTTTATTGGGAGCCAATCACATGGATCGCCATGCGATTAGCGCTCGTCCCGATCAAAATCTCCCAATCTTAATGGCATTGGCCTTGTACTATCAACAAACTAAACATCATTCCAAAGCATATGCTGTCATTCCGTACGCGCATGCCTTAGAACTCTTCCCGTACTGGTTGCAGCAATTGGATATGGAAAGCAATGGCAAGCAAGTCGATCGCTTTGGCAAGCCGGTATCGCTGAGCTCCCCTGTTGTGTTTGGTAGCGCCGGTACCAATGCCCAGCATTCGTATTTTCAGTTACTACATCAAGGACCAGAATGTATTCCGGTTGATCTGATTGCGATTAGAGAGCCGATGAGTGCTTTACCAGAGGCCAAGGATCATCACTATGCCCTCTTAGCCAATTGCTTGGCACAAGCTCAGGCTTTGGCCTTAGGCCGTGATGCGAGCGACCCCAATCTCAGCTATCCAGGAAAGCGCCCTAGTAATTTAATCGTGTTACCTAAACTTGATGCCTATCATTTGGGTGCTTTACTTGCTCTTTACGAGCACCGTGCCGTTTGCTTGGGAGCGCTATGGGGCATTAATAGCTTTGATCAGCCCGGGGTTGAGCTCGGTAAGGTACTAGCCAAACCTATTGAGCGAGCTCTTCACGAAAAATACACTTCCGGTGATGCATTTGATTCCATCACCGCTGCCAGAATTCATTACTTCCAGAAATAATTCCATGAAGGTCCCTGCCTCGATTTTTAAAGCCTACGATATCCGCGGCATTATTGATGAAACCCTGAATCCATCAATTGCCAAAGCAATTGGTCAGGCTTTTGGAAGTCAAATGCGCGATTTGGGAGAAACGGATGTTGTGATTGGCCGTGACGGTCGACTCTCTGGCCCAGTTCTAATTGAGGCCCTTACCGAGGGTTTGCTATCCACCGGTATTCATGTGATTGACTTGGGAATGGTAGCCACACCGATGGTCTACTTCGCCACCCATCAAACGATTGGCAACTGCCAACCCAAATCCGGTATCATGATTACAGGGAGTCATAATCCGCCTAATTACAACGGCTTGAAGATGGTGCTCGGTGGTTCAGCCATTTATGGTGATCAGATTCAGGGGCTACGTCAGCAAATTGAAGCGGATAATTTTCGACAAGGCAATGGAAAGCGCTCCAGCTTCAATATCTTCCCCCAATATTTGCAAACCATTGTTGGCGATATTCGCTTAGCCAGACCCATGAAAATCGCCGTCGATTGCGGCAATGGCGTTGGTGGCGCGTTTGCTGGAGAGCTATTTCGGGCTCTGGGTTGTGAGGTGCAAGAGCTCTTTTGTGAGGTTGATGGGCATTTTCCCAATCACCATCCAGACCCTGCTCACCTCGAGAATCTTCAAGACCTGGTTCGTAATCTCGCAACAACCAAGAATGAACTGGGCCTTGCCTTTGATGGAGATGCCGATCGACTCGGTGTTGTAAGCAAAGATGGCGAGGTGATTTTTCCGGATCGGCAAATGATGCTGTTTGCGAAGGATGTTCTCAGTCGCAATCCAAAGGGCCAAATCATTTATGACGTCAAGTGCACGCGCAATCTTGCCCCGTGGATCCGCGAACATGGAGGTGAGCCGCTGATGTGGAAGACCGGCCACTCCCTGGTTAAAGCCAAGCTGAAAGAAACTGGTGCTCCCCTAGCCGGGGAAATGAGTGGTCATATCTTCTTCAAGGATCGTTGGTTTGGGTTTGATGTTGGCCTATATACCGGCGCTCGATTACTAGAAATACTCAGTCAATTTGATAATTCAAGCGAAGTATTGAACGCCCTACCCAATGCTATTTGCACCCCAGAATTGCAACTGCCATGTGCTGAGGGTGAATCTTTCGTCTTACTTGAAAAGATTAAAGCCAATCCCAAGTTTCCAAGTTCTCAATCGATTAATACGATTGATGGTGTACGGGTTGAGTATGCTGATGGCTTTGGTTTGGCTCGTCCCTCCAATACAACGCCCATTGTGGTGCTGCGATTTGAGGCTGATTCTGAAGAAGCGATTCAACGAATCCAGCAAGAATTCAAAGTGGCTCTTTTGGCTGTGAAGCCCGATGCAAAATTACCCTTTTAGTGGGCCTACTTAAATCTTTTTAATTTCTTTAATCTGATTTTGTTCATCCACTAGAACAATTTTCGGAGTGTGGGTTTTGGACTCGGCGTTGTCAACTGGTCCGTAGGTGCAAATAATGAGATGGTCACCCACATGGGCCTTACGAGCGGCCGCACCATTTAAGGAGATCGAACCTGAGCCTCTGGGTGCCTTAATGATGTAGGTAGAAAATCGCTCGCCGTTATTGATGTTGTAGAGCTCTATCTTTTCGTATTCACGCATATCGGCTGCATCCATGAGATTCTCATCAATCCCACAAGAACCCTCATAATGCAAATCGGCCTCGGTCACGACCACCCGATGCAACTTAGCCAATAACATGATTCGTTTCATAGAAATCCCCTTTGAGAATGGGATTCTATCGCGAAAGTGATTGCGAGTTAAGATTGATGGATGGGCACAATGAATGAATCACTTTCGACCGGTAGTTTTTATGATTACCCCCAGCAAGATGCTTCGGGGGCTACCTGCATCGCGCAGGCGTGGGCCAAAACGCCCGCACCTCTTGCTTTGGGAGAAAAGCAGGATGTGATCGAGCGGATCAAGCTTTTGTTAAAAGCAAAAGATGCGGTCATTGTGGCGCACTATTACGTCGATGGCGATATTCAAGATCTTGCGATGCAAACTGGGGGCTTTGTCTCTGACTCCTTAGAGATGGCTCGGTTTGGTAAAAATCATACCGCTCAGAATTTGATCGTTGCGGGTGTGCGATTCATGGGTGAGACTGCAAAAATTCTGAGTCCTGAAAAGCGGGTATTCATGCCTGATCTTGAGGCAACCTGTTCGCTTGATTTAGGGTGTCCCGCGGAAGACTTTCAAAAATTCAAGTCCGCCCATCCGGATCGAATCAGCGTGGTGTACGCCAACACGAGTGCTGCGGTGAAGGCGCAGGCGGATTGGATGGTAACCAGTTCTTGCGCCCTAGCAATCGTGCACCATTTAGACCAGCAAGGTAAAAAGATATTGTGGGCACCCGATCGGCATCTAGGACGTTACATACAAGAACAAACTGGTGCCGATATGATTCTATGGAATGGCGCCTGCATTGTGCATGATGAGTTTAAAGCAGTTGAGCTTGCAGCAATGCGTGAGAAGCATCCGGATGCCATGGTTCTTGTTCATCCGGAGTCACCACAACATGTGGTCGATCAAGCGGATGTGGTTGGATCGACCTCGGCGATGATCAAAGCGGTAATGGAAGGTAGCGCCTCTGAATACATTGTGGCTACTGATCAGGGTATCTTGCATCGTATGCGTCAGCTAGCGCCCCATAAAAAGTTGATTGCCGCCCCAACGGCTGGTGAGAGCGCCACTTGCAAAAGTTGTGCCAATTGTCCTTGGATGGCCATGAATGGCTTACGGGGTATCTTGCATTGCCTGGAGCATGACTCTGGTGAGATTGTGGTCAATGAGCCTATTCGTTCCGAGGCGCTTGGGTGCATTGAACGTATGTTGAAATTTACGTCCACTCACCCAGAATTATTAGCCAAAGCCCAGCACGGCTTCATTAAAAATATTGGCGCTGCCTAAGTCTTTTTCCATGTTTTCCGATAACGAATCCTTAGATCAGGCGATTGCTCGCAATGTGCGCGATGCCCTGTATGAAGATCTAGGTCGCGGCGATTGGACCGCCAATCTGGTGCCCGCTAATCAAACTGCGCATGCCAGATTAATTGTTCGCGAGCCGGCCGTACTGTGTGGAACCGCATGGTTTGATGCCGTGATTCTGTCGCTTGATTCACAGGCGCGGGTTAATTGGTTGTTTTCTGAGGGCGATTGGATGGCGCCCGATAGTCTAGTCTGCGAAATTACCGCAAATGCCCGCGCCCTTCTGAGTGCTGAGCGCCCTGCCATGAACTTCTTACAGACCCTCTCCGCAACTGCAACAACGACCCGGCGATATGTTGAAGCGATTGCAGATGCCAGCTCTAATCCCAAGGGATGCTCGATTTTGGATACCCGCAAAACGATCCCGGGGCTGCGACAAGCCCAAAAATATGCTGTTCGAGTGGGCCATGGTCAGAACCAACGGATGGCTCTATGGGATGGCATCTTGATTAAAGAGAATCACATCGCTGCGGCTGGTAGTATTGCGGCGGTATTGG
>JBDLUB010000036.1:0-8627 GCA_039805525.1 Pseudomonadota bacterium
TGCGAAGATTTTGGCTTAATTGTTTTGCACGATTGGGAATATTTGTGCTGCAGATATTCCCTTGCTCTTTAGTTGGATGATTAACGCGGCAGCACCGCACTGCTCTTTGGAATATATATGCAAAACCAAAAAATTAGAATTCGTTTGAAGGCGTTTGACTATCGATTAATCGATCAGTCCGCTGCCGAGATTGTGGATACTGCAAAGCGCACTGGCGCTGTTGTCAAGGGCCCAATTCCTTTGCCAACGCGCATTGAGCGTTTTGATTTGTTGCGCTCGCCTCATGTGAACAAGACTTCGCGGGACCAAATGGAGATCCGCACCCATCTTCGTTTGATGGACATTGTGGACCCAACTGAAAAAACAGTGGATGCCCTGATGAAGTTGGATTTGCCTGCTGGCGTGGATGTTGAAATCAAGTTGCAGTAAGGTAGATTGCGCAAAAGTTTGTTAGTTTTGCCTTTTTAGGCTAGAATTGAAGGCTTTTCGTAGTTTTGAAAAGCAAAATTTGTAGTATATAAATTGTAAGTGCTTGTTTTATATAAATATTTTTATCTAAAACAGGTTAAATTAAATTTCCGCTGACCAATCGAAGTCAGCATTGGAGTAAGAATATGAGCTTAGGCTTGATCGGCCGTAAGGTCGGCATGACCCGTCTGTTTACGGATGAAGGGGAAGCAATTCCTGTCACCGTGATTGATGTGAGCGATAACCGGGTTGCTCAAGTGAAAACCCAGGCAACGGATGGCTATGATGCTGTGCAGTTGGCTCACGGAACACGCCGCGCTAGCCGCGTAACTAAGGCGATGGCCGGACACTTTGCAAAGGCAGGTGTGATGGCTGGCAATGCCTTAAATGAATTCCATGTTGATGCTGAAAAATTGGCCGAGATGAAGCCTGGTCAAGTCGTTGGCGTTGATGTTTTTGCTGCCGGTCAAAAGGTGGATGTGCAGGGTGTAACGATTGGCAAGGGTTACGCTGGAACGATTAAGCGCTATCACTTTGCGTCTGGTCGTGCGAGTCATGGTAACTCCCGTTCACACAATGTTCCAGGCTCTATTGGTATGGCGCAAGATCCAGGCCGCGTTTTTCCTGGTAAGCGCATGACCGGTCATTTGGGTGATGTAACCCGTACCGTTCAAAATTTGGTGATTGCTCGCATTGATGCGGAGCGCAATCTCATTATGGTCAAGGGCGCCATTCCCGGTGCTCCTGGTGGAAAAGTACTTGTTACTCCAGCTGTCAAAGCTGTAGCTAAGAAATAAGGAGAAGACATGGAACTTAAACTTCTCCAAGATAACGGTCAGTTAGGCGCTGGTGTGCAAGCCTCACCCGAAGTATTTGAGCGTGAGTACAACGAAGCCTTAGTTCATCAAATCGTAGTTGCTTATCAAGCAAATGCACGAAGTGGTAACCGTGCCCAGAAGGATCGTGAGCAAGTCAAGCACAGTACGAAAAAACCATGGCGCCAAAAAGGTACAGGCCGTGCTCGTGCTGGTATGAGCTCTTCACCATTGTGGCGTGGAGGCGGTCGTATATTCCCGAACTCTCCAGAAGAAAATTTTTCGCACAAGGTCAACAAAAAAATGTATCGCGCTGGTATGCGTTCGATTCTTTCTCAGTTGGCTCGCGAAGGCCGCTTAAATGTGGTTGACCAATTCAACTTGGATGCGCCTAAGACCAAGTTGTTGGCTGATAAAGTCAAGGGCATGGGCCTTGAGTCCGTGTTAATTATTTTGGATGAGGTTAGTGAAAATCTTTATCTTGCTTCCCGCAATTTGCATAAAGTTGCTGTGGTTGAACCACAACACGCGGATCCCTTGTCATTAGTTCAGTTTCAAAAAGTATTGGTGAGCAAAGCAGCGATCGCCAAGATGGAGGAGTTGCTGAAATGAGCCAAACACGTAAAAACGATCATCGTCTCATGCAAATTTTGCTTGGACCCATTGTTTCTGAAAAAGCAACGATGGTTGCGGAAAAGAATGAGCAAGTGATCTTCCAAGTTGCGCGCGATGCAAACAAGCTCGATGTAAAACAGGCGGTTGAGTTGCTTTTCAAAGTTCAAGTCGAGTCTGTGCAAATCGTCAACCAAAAAGGCAAACCAAAGCGCTTTGGCCGATTTGAGGGTCGCCGTGATCACGCCAAGAAGGCCTATGTCAATCTGAAGCCTGGTCAAGAAATTAACTTTGAAGCGGAGGCAAATTAATTATGCCGCTCATGAAAACTAAACCGACCTCACCAGGTCGTCGTTCAATGGTCAAGGTGGTAAATCCTGATCTGCATAAAGGTAAGCCTTTTGCAGCATTGGTTGAGCCACAGTTCCAAAAAGCTGGTCGTAATAATAATGGTCACATTACGACACGTCACAAGGGCGGTGGTCACAAGCATCACTACCGCATGGTTGACTTCAAGCGCAATGACAAAGATGGTATTGCTGCCAAGGTTGAGCGCCTAGAATACGATCCAAACCGTAGTGCAAACATCGCTCTTCTGGTCTTTGCTGACGGCGAGCGTCGTTACATCATTGCCTCCAAGGGAATGACAGTTGGACAACAAGTGATGAATGGTGCTGAGGCTCCGATCAAAGCGGGAAATAATTTACCGATTCGTAATATTCCAATTGGTAGCACGATCCATTGCGTTGAGATGTTGCCTGGAAAGGGAGCACAAATTGCTCGTTCTGCTGGAAGTTCGGCGGTTTTGTTAGCGCGCGAAGGTGTGTATGGCCAGGTTCGTTTGCGCTCCGGCGAGGTGCGGCGTATTTTGATCGATTGCCGTGCCACTATTGGTGAAGTTGGCAATGAAGAGCATAGCTTGCGCCAGATTGGTAAAGCAGGCGCAACCCGTTGGCGCGGTATTCGTCCAACGGTTCGTGGTGTAGCCATGAACCCGATCGACCACCCACATGGTGGTGGTGAAGGACGAACTGGTGAAGGTCGCGTTCCGGTCTCTCCATGGGGAACCCCAACGAAGGGCTATCGCACCCGTCGCAATAAACGTACAACGACCATGATTGTTCAGCGTCGTCAAAAGCGTTAATGGATAAGGAATAGATAAATGACTCGTTCTGCGAAAAAAGGCCCTTTCTGCGATGCCAGCCTTGTGAAAAAGGTTGAGACTGCTCAGGCCAATAAAGATAAGAAGCCAATTAAGACATGGTCACGTCGCTCGACCATTCTTCCTGACTTCATTGGATTAACAATTGCTGTTCACAACGGTAAGCAGCACGTTCCAGTCTATGT
This sequence comes from Pseudomonadota bacterium, assembly GCA_039805525.1. Lineage (GTDB taxonomy): Bacteria > Pseudomonadota > Gammaproteobacteria > Burkholderiales > Burkholderiaceae > Polynucleobacter. The sequence goes on from JBDLUB010000036.1 coordinate 3,243, forward strand.
TTCTGAAAACATGGTTGGACACAAGCTTGGTGAGTTTGCTTTGACACGTACGTTCAAAGGACACTCTGCCGACAAGAAAGTAGTGAAGAAGTAAGGGGATGATGATGGAAGTTAAAGCTATTCACCGCGGCGCACGAATTTCTGCACAAAAAACACGTTTAGTGGCAGATCAAATTCGTGGTTTGCCGATTTCTCGTGCTATGAACATTTTGAATTTCAGCCCCAAAAAAGCTGCTTTCATCATGAAGAAGGTGGTTGAATCCGCCATCGCTAATGCTGAACACAATAAAGGTGCCGACATTGATGAGCTCAAAGTGTCTGCAGTGATTGTTGATAAAGCAACATCATTAAAGCGTTTTACTGCTCGCGCCAAAGGCCGCGGTAATCGTATCGAGAAACAAAGTTGTCACATTAGCGTGACCCTGAGTAATTAAGGAAAGACATGGGCCAAAAAATTAATCCAAATGGATTTCGTCTATCGGTAAGCCGTAACTGGACCTCCCGTTGGTATGCCAATAGCAATGATTTTGCCAACATGCTCAAAGAGGATGTTGAGGTTCGTAATTATTTGAAAAAGAAGCTGAAGAATGCTTCTGTTAGCAAGGTTTTAATTGAGCGCCCTGCTAAGAACGCACGAATCACCATTTTTAGTTCGCGTCCTGGCGTGGTAATTGGTAAGAAGGGCGAGGACATTGAAGTTCTCCGTAAAGAACTGCAAAAGCGGATGGGCGTGCCTGTTCATGTGAACATTGAAGAGATTCGCAAGCCCGAAGTGGATGCCCAGTTGATTGCAGACTCAATCACTCAACAGCTTGAAAAACGCATCATGTTCCGTCGTGCCATGAAGCGTGCGATGCAAAGCGCAATGCGTCTTGGTGCCCAGGGTATCAAGATCATGTCCTCTGGCCGTTTGAATGGCGCTGAAATCGCGCGTCGTGAATGGTATCGCGAGGGCCGCGTTCCACTCCATACTTTAAAGGCGGATATTGATTACGCCACGTCAGAGGCAGAAACAACCTACGGCATTATCGGCGTCAAAGTTTGGGTTTATAAGGGCGACACCTTAGGTCGTGGCGCAGACGCCCAATTGACCCAAAATGCGGCACCAGAAGCCCCAGTTGCTGAAGAGAAAAAACCACGTCGTGCACCAGCAAAGACTGTGCGGCGTGCAGCCGGCGCTGATGCCTCTGCGAAGCCCGGTGAAGAGAAGCCAGCGGTTAAGCCCACTGTAAAGCGGGTTCGTAAAGCTGCCGCTAGCACAGAAACGAAGAAGGCAGGAGAGTAAGCATGCTGCAACCAAAGCGTCGCAAATATCGTAAAGAACAAAAAGGTCGCAACACCGGAGTCGCAACACGTGGCAGTTCAGTTGCCTTCGGAGATTTTGGTTTGAAAGCAGTTGGCCGCGGTCGTTTAACGGCCCGTCAAATTGAATCTGCACGTCGCGCGATGACACGTCATATTAAGCGTGGCGGACGAATTTGGATTCGTATTTTCCCAGACAAGCCAATTTCTCAAAAGCCTGCTGAAGTTCGTATGGGTAACGGAAAAGGTAACCCAGAATATTATGTAGCCGAGATTCAGCCAGGCAAGGTTTTGTATGAGATGGACGGTGTTGATGAAACTCTTGCAAGAGAGGCATTCCGTCTAGCCGCATCCAAGTTGCCTATTCAAACAACGTTTGTGATTCGTCAAATCGGCGCTTAATCAGGAATCCATCATGAAAAGCAAAGAACTGCAAAGCAAAGATTTAGGTGCTCTTAACCAAGAGCTCTCTGAATTACTAAAAACCCATTTCAAGCTGCGTATGCAAAAAGCAACTCAGCAACTTCAAAATACTAGTCAATTGGGACAGGTGAAGCGTGATATTGCTCGCGTTAAAACCTTTATCACCCAAAAGACTATTCAGAAATAATTAGGACCGAGATATGACAGAAATCTCCAAACCCTTGCGCCGCACCCTGGTTGGTCGTGTCGTTAGTGACAAGATGCAAAAAACCGTGACTGTTCAAGTTGAGCGTCAAGTGAAGCATCCCGTAATTGGTAAATACGTTGGTAAGTCAAAAAAGTATCACGCACACGATGAGACCAATCAGTACAAAATGGGCGACACCGTGGAAATTACTGAAGGCAAGCCAATGGCCAAAACAAAGGCCTGGGTAGTGACCCGCTTGGTTGAGGCCTCAAAGGGAATTTAAATTGAAATTTTGATAAGAGATTGTCAAAAGAGAGTTTTTTGTAGTAGAATCAAAGGCTTTCCGTGATTAAAAATAATAAATGACGGAAACATAAAGTTTTATTAAGTTGTTGATTTATAAGTAATTTTTATTAAATCCGAGCCATTTTGCATAAATGCAAATGGCTCATAGACGGAACCAAGACTGACGCCATTGGCGTACAAGTTGGGGATTAGACAAAATGATTCAGACTGAAAGCAGGTTGCAAGTCGCCGATAACACTGGCGCGAGCGAAGTTTTGTGCATCAAGGTATTGGGCGGCTCAAAGCGCCGTTATGCCAATATTGGTGACGTGATTAAGGTTAGCGTAAAAGCTGCCGCTCCTCGTGGTCGTGTAAAAAAGGGTGATATCTATAACGCCGTGGTTGTTCGGACCGCAAAAGGCGTTCGTCGTCCAGATGGCTCCTTAATTAAATTTGATGAAAACGCCGCTGTTTTGCTAAACGCAAAGCTTGAGCCGATTGGTACCCGTATTTTTGGACCAGTTACTCGTGAGCTCCGTACTGAGCGTTTCATGAAGATCGTTTCACTTGCCCCAGAAGTTATTTAAAGAGGTCACTATGAAAAAGATTCGTAAAGGCGACTCCGTGATTGTTCTTACAGGGCGCGATAAGGGTAAAAAAGGAACGGTTACCGGAATTCTTGAAAACAAATTTGTGGTTGAAGGCGTGAACATTTACAAAAAGAATGTAAAGCCCAATCCTAATGATGGAACCACTGGCGGTACCGTCGATAAGACCATGCCAATCGCTGCCTCCAATATTGCCTTGGTTGATGCAAACGGCAAGCCATCGCGTGTTGGCATTAAGTTAGTTGATGGCAAAAAAGTGCGTTATTTAAAAACCACTGGCGCGACGCTTAGCGCTTAAGGTTCGGAGAAATTATGAGCACCCGTTTACAAGAGCATTACAAAAATACAGTCATTGCAAACTTGATGCAGCAGTTTGGCTATAAGTCTGTGATGGAAGTTCCACGCATTACCAAAATTACCCTCAATATGGGTTTAGGTGAAGCCGTGAGTGATAAAAAGGTGATTGAGCACGCTGTTGGTGATTTAACCAAAGTTGCTGGTCAAAAGCCCGTTGTTACTAAGGCACGTAAAGCGATTGCTGGATTTAAGATTCGTCAAGGTTATCCCATCGGTGCGATGGTAACGCTGCGCGGTACCCGCATGTATGAGTTCTTAGATCGTTTTATTACGGTTTCTTTGCCACGTGTACGAGATTTCCGTGGAATCTCTGGCAAAGCGTTTGATGGCCGTGGCAACTACAACATTGGCGTTAAAGAACAAATTATTTTCCCTGAAATTGAGTACGACAAGATTGATGCATTACGTGGTCTCAATATCAGTATTACGACCACCGCTAAAACCGATGAGGAAGCCAAAGCATTGTTAGCGGCGTTTAAATTTCCATTTCGCAATTAAGAGGCAAACGTGGCAAAACTATCTTTAATTGAGCGTGAGAAAAAACGCGCTAAGTTGGTTGCAAAATATACCCACAAGCGCGCTGAGCTCAAGTCGATCATTAACGACACAAGCCGCAGTGACGAAGAGCGCTATGAGGCCCGTCTAAAGCTGCAATCATTGCCGCGCAATGCGAGCCCCATTCGCCAACGCAATCGTTGTTCATTAACCGGTCGTCCACGCGGCACCTTCCGCAAATTTGGTTTGGCACGCGGCAAGATCCGTGAGATTGCTTTCCGTGGCGAGATCCCCGGTTTAACCAAGGCCAGCTGGTAAGCGGCGAACGAATTTAGGAGAACCCATGAGTATTAGTGATCCAATCGCCGATATGTTGACCAGAATTCGCAACGCGCAAGCGGTGCAGAAAACTTTGGTTACCATGCCGTCGTCCAAATTAAAAGTAGCGATTGCCAAGGTCTTGAAAGACGAAGGCTATATCGATAGTTTTGAAATCACCGGTGAAGCAGCTAAGCCCGTATTAAAGATTGATCTGAAATACTACGCTGGCCGTCCTGTGATTGAACGAATTGAGCGAGTTTCAACTCCCAGCTTGCGTATCTATAAAGGACGCCATGACATTCCTGAGGTCATGAATGGCTTGGGCGTTGCCATTATTTCAACACCGCAAGGTTTGATGACCGATCGCAAAGCACGAGCATCTGGCGTTGGCGGCGAAGTCATTTGCTACGTGGCTTAAGGAGAGAACGATGTCTCGAGTTGGTAAATCTCCCATTACAGTGCCAAAAGGTGCTGAGATTAGTATCGCAAACGCATTGTTAACTGTGAAAGGCCCATTGGGGACTCTCACACATACCTTGCATCCTAGTGTTGGCCTTGAGCATAAAGATGGTGTTATTACTGTTGCCATCAAAGATAATTCCCCAGAAGCTAATGCATTGTCTGGAACGACTCGCGCATTGGTTAACAACATGGTCGTTGGTGTGACCCAGGGCTTTGAGCGCAAGTTGAGCCTTGTCGGAGTGGGCTACCGTGCTCAGGCACAAGGTAATTCTTTGAAATTGCAATTGGGATTTTCGCATGAAATTAATTACCCACTGCCTACCGGTGTGAAAGCGGAAACCCCTTCGCAAACCGAAATCATTATTAAGGGTGCCAATAAGCAACAAGTCGGTCAAGTTGCTGCGGAAGTTCGTGCCTATCGTTCCCCAGAGCCATATAAGGGCAAGGGCGTGCGCTATGTTGACGAAGTGGTTCACCTCAAAGAAACCAAGAAGAAGTAATTAAGTACAGCCGAGATTCGATATGAACAAAAACGAAACAAGACAACGACGTGCGCGTCAAACCCGTATCAAGATTGCTGAGTTATTGGCTCATCGCTTGACAGTGATTCGGAGCAATTGCCACATCTCTGCTCAGGTCTATAGCCCATGCGGTAGCAAGGTGGTTGCCGCGGCCTCGACCATGGAAAGGGATTTGCGTACTTCGGTAAAAAATGGTGGCAATAGCCAAGCAGCACAAGCTATTGGCAAATTAATCGCCGAACGTGCAAAGAAGGCTGGCGTTGAAAGCGTCGCGTTTGATCGTGCTGGACATCGTTATCACGGCCGTATTAAGGCCCTTGCTGAAGCTGCGCGTGAAGCCGGCTTGAAGTTCTAAGAAACGGTTTAGGAAAAAATTATGGCAAAAATGCAAACCAAAATTCAGTCAGAAGAGCGCGATGACGGT
>JBDLUB010000037.1:0-8524 GCA_039805525.1 Pseudomonadota bacterium
CAGATGCGTGGCGGCTTTACTGCCGATGAGTACGATGAAGAACTCGCCTTTGTGAAACAGCAACTCGAGCAGGATGCCAAGCAGGGCAAAGCACCTTGGCCTGAGTACCTAGCCAGTTTTAGTCACTAACATCCATCACGTTCAGAATGAGTTCGGAAGCACCGATGCCAAAAGCATCTTCAATCGTCACGATTGACTCTTTGGATCTCGATGCACAAGGTGTCGCACGGCAATCGAATGAAGAGGGCGGTAAAGTACTCTTTATTCGCGGAGCATTGCCTACCGAGCAAGTGACCTACACCATCACGCGGGAGAAAGCGCGCTTTGCCAAAGCCAAACTTCATGAGCTGATTAAACCGGCGGTCTATCGCACCACACCTCGCTGCACCTATTTTGGGACCTGCGGAGGATGTAGCATGCAGCATCTGGATTTTGCTGCGCAGATTGCGATGAAGCAGCGGGTCTTAGAGGATGATTTGTGGCACATCGGACGGATTAAGCCTCAAGAGATCTTACGACCCATCGCAGGACCCGCTTGGCACTATCGCCATCGAGGACGCTTAAGTGTGATCGATCGCTCGATTAAGAAGGGCACAATCTTGGTGGGTTTTCATGAGCGCAACAGTAGTTATGTGGCAGACATGCTCACCTGCGAAGTCATCCCCAAACGCATCTCCGATCTTTTGGTGCCGATGCGGGAACTGGTGGGCTCACTTAGTATCCGGGATCGGGTACCGCAAATCGAGTTTGCTGTTGGAGAAGACACAAACCAACCGGGCACCACTCAAATTGCCTTAGTGATTCGGCATTTGCTACCGCTCACCCCCGCCGATCTCAAGAATTTAGAGGCATTTGCCAAACATCATCAGGTTGGTATTTGGTTACAGCCCCAAGGGCCTGAGACCGCCAAACCGTTTTATCCCACTGAGCAGTTGCTGAGTTACGCCTTGCCAGAGTTTGGGGTGACATTGCCTTTTCTGCCGACGGACTTCACCCAAGTTAATCATGCAGTTAATCAAGTACTCATCAGCAAAGCAATTGCATTACTGGATATCCAGGCCAGTGATCGTGTGATTGATCTCTTTTGCGGCATTGGTAACTTCACACTCCCCATTGCAACCCTAGCCAATGAAGTGCTGGGCATTGAGGGTAGCAAGACCCTGACCGAGCGCGCCCTGCAAAACGCCCGTCATAACCAACTCGATCACAAAACCCAATTTAGCCAGAGTAACCTCTTTGAGGTCACGGCCACTGATCTCAGCGGATGGGGCAAAGCCGATAAATGGCTGATTGACCCACCGCGAGAGGGCGCTATGGAGATTTGCAAGGCGATGCAAGATCTACCAATAACAGCGCTACCAAAACGCATTGTGTATGTATCTTGCAATCCCAAAACACTGGCACGCGATGCAGCGATTCTGACGCACGAACTCAATTACATCCTGAGCAAAGCAGGGATCATCAATATGTTCCCTCACACCTCGCATATTGAATCGATTGCGGTGTTTGATCGACTGGGATAAAACTTAGGTATTCTGATGGGGTTCATCGATTAGATTCCCCATGATCAACCTTAATAAACTACCCACCGATTTACCCGTTCCTCAAGATGATGGGGCTTGTAAACATTTGGTCGGCATGGCTTTACCGAATGTGGATTTGTTAGCAACCGATGGGTCGATGGTGAACCTCTCTCAACTGCCAGGGCGCACAGTCATTTATTGCTACCCCATGACCGGGCAGCCTAATGTGCCATTGCCCGAAGGGTGGGATCAAATCCCAGGCGCACGTGGCTGCACACCCCAAAGCTGTGCTTATCGTGATCACTATCAAGAACTTCAAGCATTAAATGCCAATGTGTACGGCCTCAGTGTGCAAAGCACGGATTACCAGCGCGAGATGGCTACGCGTTTACATTTGCCGTTTCAGGTTCTGAGTGATGAGCAGTATCAGTTCCAGAAGGCGCTCAACTTACCAACCTTTGTAGCAGCAGGGATGACCTTACTCAAACGCGTGACCCTGATTAGCAATGATGGGTATATTGAGGCATTACATTACCCAATCTTCCCAAGTGATAGTGATCCTGCTTGGGTATTAGATTATTTGAAGAGCAAGAAATAAAAAGGGCGCCGCCGCGCCCTAAGTTACCGCATGACGATGTTGCTATTAGTCGCGGTCTCCACCAAAGATGCCCAAGAGAGCCAAGAGGTTGGAGAAAATGTTGTAGATGCTTAGGTAGATGCCCAAGGTTGCAATGATGTAGTTAGTCTCACCACCATTAACCACGCGCTGCACATCCACTAAGATGAACGCGGAGAAGATTGCAATCGCTACAACCATCAAAGTGAGCATCAGGGCAGGGATCTGCAACCAGATGTTGGCTAAGGAAGCCAAGATCAACAGAATGACACCCACAAACAGGAACTTACCCATGCCCGAGAAGTCTTTCTTGGAGACCGTGGCAATCGATGCCATCACGGTGAAGATTGCAGCTGTGCCACCAAAGGCACCCATGATGAGAGCAGCACCATTGCTGTAGCTACCTAGGGTCATGCCGATCAAGCGCGAGAGCATCACACCCATAAAGAAGGTAAACGCCAGCAAGAGCACAACGCCCATACCGGTATCTTTGTTCTTTTCGATTGCCCAGAAGAAACCAAAGGCAACTGCCAAGAAGATAATCGCGCCCATAAATGGACTACCTTCAAAGAAAGTAAAGCCCATGGCCACACCCAGCCACGCACCGATCACGGTAGGCACCATGGAGAGTGCCAAGAGGGCGTAAGTGTTTCTTAGGACACGGTTACGGGATTGGGCAGTTGCAACTGCAGCACCACGACCAAAACCATACGAATTCAGATCACTCATTGAGTAGCTCCTTAAAGTAAGTCCAACATGGACTTGATAGTGACTAAGTATAGACAAAACATATAAAAATCAAGAGCTTTGTGACAGGAAGGACTCTAGCATCAGGGTCTTTAAGTGATATATCTAAGAAATTCAATGGCTTAGGGGTCGGAATCGGGGATAAAACCCTAAAAACAACGTATAATTTCGCATCGCAATACCGAGTATTGCTGACAAATGATTCAATAAAACCGAAAAACCGTTTCACACAACCTCATTGGAGTTTTTGCATGGCAATTCAGCGCACCTTATCCATCATCAAACCTGACGCAGTCGCGAAGAACGTGATTGGCCAAATTTATGCTCGTTTTGAGCAGGCCGGTTTGAAGATCGTCGCCGCCAAAATGGCGCACCTCTCAAAAAATGAAGCTGAGCAGTTCTATGCCGTGCATAAAGAGCGTCCTTTCTTCAAAGACCTCGTGAGCTTCATGATTTCGGGTCCAGTGATGATTCAGGTGCTTGAAGGTGAGAACGCGATTGCCAAAAATCGTGAGCTGATGGGCGCTACCGATCCCAAGAAAGCTGACAAGGGCACGATTCGCGCTGACTTTGCTGACAGCATTGACGCCGATGCCGTCCATGGTTCGGATGCACCAGAGACCGCTGCGGTGGAAGTTGCCTTTTTCTTCCCTGGTATGAACATCTACGCACGTTAATTCACCATTGAATTCAAGCCGCACGAACTTACTCAATTTTGATGCTGCCAAGATGGCAGAGTACGTTGCGGGATTGAATGAGAAGCCCTTTCGGGCGAAGCAACTCTTGCAGTGGGTTCATCAGCGTGGCGTCAGTGACGTGGCGCTGATGACCGATCTGGCTAAATCCTTTCGTCATCAACTTGCCCAAGAAGCAGAAGTCATTAGTCTGCCAGTCATCCAGGATATGAAGGCCAGTGATGGCACCCGCAAGTGGTTACTGGATGTGGGGGCTGGTAATGCCGTTGAGATGGTGTACATCCCCGAGGATGATCGCGGCACATTGTGTATCTCCTCACAGGCGGGTTGCGCCGTCAACTGCCGATTTTGTTCTACCGGTCACCAAGGCTTTGCTCGCAACCTGACCCCTGCCGAGATTATTGGACAACTCTGGTTTGCTGAGCATCATCTACGCGATGACCCTCATGCAATTCGCAGGCTAGATGACGATTGTGCCGAGCAAGCGCAGGGTCGTGTGATTACAAATGTAGTGATGATGGGCATGGGCGAGCCTTTGCTCAACTACGATGCGGTACTTGTGGCATTGCGTTTAATGCTCGATGATCATGCTTATGGACTCTCACGCCGTCGTGTGACCGTATCCACCTCTGGTGTGGTGCCCATGATGGATCGCTTGGCCCAGGATTGCCCGGTGGCTCTGGCCGTATCCTTGCATGCACCGAACGATGCTCTGCGCGATGAGCTTGTGCCACTGAATCAAAAATATCCTCTGAAAGAGCTGATCGCTGCATGCGATCGCTACTTACCATTTGCGCCGCGCGACTTTATTACCTTTGAGTACTGCATGCTCGATGGCGTCAATGATCAAGACCAGCATGCTAAAGAATTAATCAAACTCTTAAAGGGCTTGCGTTGTAAATTAAATCTCATTCCCTTTAACCCATTTCCAGCCTCGGGCCTCAAGCGTTCACCCGCGGAGCGCGTCAAACAGTTTGCCCAAATTTTGCAAGACGCTGATTTAGTAACCACCGTGCGTAAGACCCGCGGTGACGATATCGCAGCTGCCTGCGGCCAGTTGGCAGGCGATGTGATTGATCGAACCCGCCGTGCTGAGCGTATGCAAGCACTCAATGAGCAGGTGATTCAGTTTCAGGGACGATAATGATCGTAATTGGATGCCATGATGAATAAGATCGAGCCAGGCTGTTTGCCACCATTACCCCTCGGACCATTACCGCGCCGCGTATCGCGCCAGTCGGTGGTCGCTTGGGGCGATAACCGCGTGACTGTTGGTGGAGATGCCCCGGTGCGGGTGCAATCGATGACCAATACCGACACCGAGGATGCGATTGCAACTGCCATTCAGGTGAAGGAATTGGCCCGTGCTGGTTCCGAACTGGTACGCATTACGGTTAATACTCCAGAAGCCGCGGCACAAGTGCCTTATATCCGCGAGCAACTCGATAAGATGGATGTGAAGGTCCCACTGATTGGCGACTTTCATTACAACGGCCACACCTTACTCAAAGACTACCCCGATTGCGCTAAAACCTTATCGAAATACCGTATTAATCCCGGTAATGTTGGCAAGGGCGCCAAGCGCGACCCACAATTTGCGCAAATGATCGAAGCCGCATGCCATTACGATAAGCCGATCCGAATCGGGGTGAACTGGGGCAGTCTTGATCAAGACCTGCTTGCGCAGATTATGGATGAGAACGCCAAGCTGGCCACTCCCAAAACCTCTCAAGAGGTGATGATTGAAGCCTTGATTCAATCGGCTTTGCAATCGGCGAGTAAAGCGGTTGAGCTCGGCATGAACCCTGATCAAATTACGCTGTCATGCAAAGTGAGTGGTGTGCAAGATTTAATTGCGGTCTATCGCGATCTTGCACGGCGCTGTGATTACTCCTTGCATCTCGGGCTCACGGAGGCGGGCATGGGTAGCAAAGGCATCGTCGCATCGACTGCCGCACTCGCAGTGCTTTTACAAGAAGGAATTGGCGATACCATTCGTATCTCCTTAACACCCGATCCTGGTGCGCCGCGTGAGAATGAGGTGATTGTTGGTCAAGAGATCTTGCAAACCATGGGATTACGCAATTTCACGCCGATGGTGATTGCCTGCCCTGGATGCGGTCGCACCACGAGCACCACCTTCCAAGAACTGGCTGCCAAGATCCAATCGTATCTGCGTCAACAAATGCCAGTGTGGAAGAAAACCCATCCAGGCGTGGAGAACATGAACGTGGCAGTGATGGGTTGCATCGTCAATGGTCCAGGCGAGAGTAAGCATGCCAACATTGGTATCTCTTTACCAGGCACTGGTGAGAGCCCCGCAGCCCCAGTATTTGTTGATGGTGTGAAGGTCAAAACCTTGCGCGGTGAGGGTATCGCCGAAGAATTTCAACTGATTGTCGACGAGTACGTCAAAGCGAATTACCATGCAAAAAATTAATGCCATTCGCGGCATGAACGATCTGCTGCCTAAGGATGCAGCGGCCTGGTCTTATCTCGAGCGCACCTTAGCGGATCTCACCCGAGCCTATGGCTATGAACAGATTCGCACACCCATCGTGGAGTCAACCGCACTCTTCCAACGCGGTATTGGTGAGGTGACCGACATTGTCGAGAAGGAGATGTACTCCTTTGAAGATCGTCTCAATGGTGAACAACTCACATTACGACCCGAGGGAACTGCGGCTGTGGTGCGCGCCACGATTGAGCACAACCTTATTTATGACGGCCCCAAACGGCTTTGGTACACGGGACCGATGTTTCGGCACGAGCGCCCTCAGCGTGGTCGCTATCGTCAGTTTCATCAATTTGGGATTGAGGCCCTTGGATTTGCAGGCCCAGACATTGATGCCGAGATCATCCTGATGGGCCAACGTCTGTGGGATGAACTGGGTTTGCAAGGTGTGCATTTGGAACTGAACTCTCTGGGCGAGGCGCCCGAACGCGCTGCCCATCGCCAAGCACTCGTTGATTACTTCACGCAACACCATGCACAATTGGATGAGGACTCACAGCGACGTCTACAAACCAATCCACTGCGGATCTTGGATTCGAAAAATCCAGCAATGCAGGCTCTCATTGAGGGCGCCCCCAAACTCTTGGAGTTTTTGGGTTCGGAGTCCTTGGCTCACTTTGAAACAGTGCAAACGCTTCTTAAGGCCAACAACATTCCATTTAAGATCAATCCACGATTGGTGCGCGGCTTAGACTATTACAACCTGACCGTGTTTGAGTGGACCACTGAGGCATTGGGTGCCCAGGGTACGATCGCCGGCGGTGGTCGCTACGACCCCTTGATGGAACGGATGGGTGGTAAGAGTGCTCCAGCCTGCGGTTGGGCGATGGGCATGGAGCGCGTACTGGATCTGATGGCGATCTCGAAAAGTACTCCCGCTAGTGAACCCGTATGTGATGTTTATGTCTTGCATCAAGGGGGCGATACTCTAGTGCAAGCAATGATTGCGGCAGAGGCGCTGCGTAGCGCTGGAGTGGATGTGATTCTGCATTGCCCACCCGATGGGCAGAGTGCAAGCTTTAAATCCCAAATGAAGAAAGCGGATGCAAGCGGTGCTCAATTGGCTCTCATTATTGGTCCTGATGAACTCGCCCGTGAAGAGGCGCAGTTAAAGAATCTGCGTGGCTCGGGTGAGCAACATGCCGTACCACTATCTGGCTTATTGGTGGCCGTGGTGGATGCTTTAGTAGATTCTTAGTCACACAGCATAAAATAAGCGTTTCAACAATTGAAGAAAGCAGTATTGGAATGGCACTTGACCTCGAAGAACAAGAGAACCTAGCGAACCTCAAATCGTTTTGGGCCCGCTATGGCAATTACATCATCGGTGTCATTACCGTGGCATTGCTCGCCTATGCTGCTTTCAATCTTTGGGGCTGGTATCAGCGCAGCCAAGCAGCCGATGCGGGTAAGTTGTACGAGACCCTGATTAATGCGGTTACTAAGAACGAGAAAGATAAAACCTATCTCGCCGCCGATGATCTGCAAAAGAAATATGGTGGCACCACCTATGCTGCCATGGGCAATCTGGTAGCCGCCAAGATTGCGATGGATAGCAATGACGCAGCAAAAGCACAAGCGTATTTGAAGTGGACCGCCAATAAAGCCAGTGATGACTCCTTTCGAGCACTCGCGCAATTACGCCTCTTGGGGCTTCTGATTGATCAAGGAACGGAAGCCAGCCTGAAAGAAGCCGACCAACTCCTCAAAGAAAAAGCCGTCAAAGGATTTGAGCCCTTATGGATCGAGCGCCGTGGCGATTGGTATTTGGTGCAAAAGAAGATTCCGGAGGCTCGCGCGGAATATCTAAAGGCCATGAAGGCAATGCAAAGTGATAAAGCCTTTCCAGAGGACGCACGCGGTTTATTGAAGGTGAAGATTGATGCCGTAGGGGGTATGTAGTGCAAGTTTTGCGCTGGGGCGCCATCGCATCTCTTTCACTTGCATTAATTGCTTGTTCCGGCTCGTCTAAAGTTCGCAAACCCGCTGAGCTCGTCAACGTCAGTAATCAAGTTGAGCTTGCTGAGGTCTGGTCAACGAGTGTCGGTAGCTCCATCCCTGCTAACTTTCGCCCCGTCGTTGCTGGTGATCATGTATTTGCTGCATCCGCTCGCGGTACCCTCAGCAAATTAAACATTCAGAATGGGCGTGTAGTTTGGGAAGTCAGTGTTCCCGAGAAGCTCTCAATTGGCCCAGGATCGGATGGTAAGAACACGGTTGTGGTGAGCACTGAAGGCAATGCCTACGGCTTCGACGAATCGGGTAAGAATATTTGGAAGACCCCGATTGGTAGCGAAGTACTCTCCGATCCGATTGTGGGGGCGGGGGTGGTGGTGATCCGTACTCTCGATCATCGTTTTATTGGTCTAGATGCAACGACCGGTAAACGGCGTTGGATCTATCAGCGACAACAGACTCCTTTATCGCT
>JBDLUB010000038.1:0-8336 GCA_039805525.1 Pseudomonadota bacterium
CCGAATAATCTGACCAATCATATTAAAAAGGATTGCTCCAGACATTGAGGCTGCAAAGATGCCTGTGAAGGCAACCATGATGGGCAAAATACGCCAATTTTCTGCAAATCGAAATGTGCCATAGCCGATCGTGGTGTACATCTCGCCGACGAAGTAAAAGGCATTGGTATCAACCTCAAAGATCTTCAAGGCAATGAGCGCATACGTCCAAATAATAATGTCCAATAAATGGGTCATAAAGATCAAACCAACGGCCACCATATAAAAGGGTACTGATAACCAAAAGATCCCCTTGTCGTCAGCCCAGTCGATCAGCAGCTGATAAATCTTCCCCACAAATAATATGAGTAAGGCATGCATAACCAGCATACCAACAGCTATCAGAGCGACGATGAAGAGCTCATCGATTGGCAAGCTATTACCGACCTTGGTAAATAGGGTGAAGAAATTCGGTAGATCGCTCATAGGTCAATATGACAGATTTATCTTATTTGACATAATAATGATTATACGCAAATATGATACTTAGCCCTTAGGCTGGGATTCCACAGCTACAGGCTTTGGACCCCCTTCATATTTGGTTTTATAGAGCTTTTCCCAGCGTGAACGTAAACCTCTAGATATCTCTTCTTGATTGAATAGGTCCGCAACATCAATGGCACTAAAGCCTTGGTGATTACGGATTTGCAAATCAGCGCCACGATCAAGCAAAAGTCTTACTAGCTGAATATTGCCAGAGCGCACGGCCATCATCAGTGGCGTTGTATCACTATCGGATAAGGCGTTTACCTGAGCACCCTTATCCAAGAGAAACTCCGCCACTTGCAAATGACCATTGGTACAAGCGTAATGCAATGGTGTCCAACCTGATTTATTAATCGTAGCCGCCCGCTTATCAACTAAGGTTTTGACCTCTGGTAGGAGCCCATAAAGGGAGGCCATCATCAGGACATTTTCACCTGAAAGGTTCGGCTGGTCGACATCCAAATTCTTGAGAGTAAGAAGGTAATCGAGGGTGGTACGCGAGTTTTCTCTTACCGCGTAAACCGAGATCGGATTGCCGCCGCGAACGAGCAAATTGGGACTTACGCCGTCTTGTAGGAGCCTTTTCACTTGTGCGAGATCGTCAAATTGCACAGCGCGCGCCATTCGATCTACCTGCTCTTGAGATTGGGCAATAGCAAAGCCTGAGAAAAAGCTTAGGGCGGTAAGGGTAATAAAACTGCGACGTAGCATCATGAATAACTTCTATTTAATTGAAAACATTGAAAAAAATTATCTGTAGTTTGCTTGGCAATTTGCTCAACTGGTTCACCACGCAATTGCGCAATATAACTCGCTATATGTGCAACCCAGGCTGGCTCATTGGTTTGGCCGCGGTGCGGTACGGGGGCCAAATATGGTGAGTCGGTCTCTATGAGCAGTCGATCCAGTGGCAAGGCCTTGCAAGTAGCCTGAAGATCCTTGGCGTTCTTGAAGGTCACAATTCCAGAAAAAGAGATATAAAAACCAAGCTCAATTGCTGCCTTGGCTACTTCGTAAGACTCCGTAAAACAATGCATCACACCGCCAATCGCATCAGCGCCCTCCTCTCGCATGATTCGCAAGGTATCTTCCGAGGCCGAACGCGTATGAATAATCAGAGGCTTTTTAGCTTCTAAGGCAGCGCGAATATGAGTCCGAAAGCGTTCGCGCTGCCACTCCATTGAATCGTAGGATCGATCCCCCATTCGGTAGTAATCGAGCCCGGTCTCACCAATCGCAATGACTTTATCGTCTTTAGCTTCTTCAACTAAAAACTCAAACGTTGGCTCGGGGGTTTCCTCGTAATCTGGATGAACGCCAACCGAGGCAAATAAATTTGGGTAAGTGTGGGCGAGTTTCTTCACCTTGGGAAAATCTGGAATGTCAACGGAGATGCAAAGTGCATGACTCACATTGGCACGCACCATATTCTCCAAAACCTCGGGAAGACGATCTTGGTACTCTGGGAAGTCGAGATGGCAATGCGAATCAATGAACATAACAGCTAATTTTAGTCTGCAAATAGCTGTTGATATTGCAAGAGCATCGATTCCATTTGCACTCGTGTGGACAAGGGATGATTCTCGTGTCGACGCGCGAGAGTAAGGGTTGACCACAGTCGCTGAGCTTTTGTCAATTGTAGTTGGGATGCCAGTTGCCCGATGAGTTGGGCATGCCTGCGGTAATAGCGCACCTCCCCTAACTGTCGAGATAATTGCAAATCAAATAGCCAGCGTTGCATACACATCAATAGAGCGGAATACGGGGCTTTTTGAACCTTCTCTGCGCACTCCAAATAAGGAATCTGGGGCCCCTTGCTTAAGGCCTCTAACAACACTCTCGTGGCATTGATGGCAAGACCAATGCCATCCTTATCATCGCCGAGATGCCTTGCCAGAATCTGATCCCTTGCACTAAGCGGTGCACCTGCATGCTCATCAATCGTGGCTTCCAGTTCCTCGGTTCGAACTGTATCCGTTAGTAATAATTTCAGCTCAGATTGCAACCAATCAAGCGCCAGCTCCCGACTTGGTTTTGGCAAGGCAATGAGCTGACAACGAGAACGTATTGTTGGCAGCACTCGATCAAGACGATCGCTCACCAGAATAAAGATTGTGTCGGGATTAGGCTCCTCCAATGATTTCAGCAAGGTGTTTGACGCATCCTCCCGCAAACTCTCTAGGGGGTAAATCAAAATAATCCGTTTTCCGCCCCGGTGCGAACCAATATTGATACCCCCAAGTGTTGCTCTCACCTCATCAATTTTGATGAAAGCGCTCTCTTTCTTTCCATCGCCATCGTCTTGGTTCTCAGAGGCCGCGGGGTCGATTTTTGGGCTTCCTTCAAGTTCGGCTTGAACCAAGCGCCCTTTTAAAGTTTGCGGTAGTAAGGCAATGAAGTCTGGATGATTTCCGGTATCAAACCAACGGCATGCCTCGCAAGAATTGCAAGGCTTATGCCCTGTCGAGAACAAATCAGCCTCGCATAGCAGCGCCTTAGAAAGCCAGAGGGCAAAATCAAATTTGCCTATCCCTGGCTGCCCATGAAACAAAATGGCTTGCGGAGTTGCCTCCAGATTGAATGCTTTGCCAAGTGCATCAAACCATGGCAATAGCTTCACTGATTCATGATGAGTATTTCCTATCGCCATAGAATTTAGAAAAAACCTATCATGAAATAATCAATATAAATCAGCAACTTGCATCAGTAATTCAACTGAATTTCTGACAATTGCTTCCAGATCAACTCTGGCGATTGGCGTGCATCGATCACCATAAAACGGTCAGGATCGGCCTTAGCGCGCCGCAAGTATTCATTACGAACATTCTCAAAAAAATTGAGGTCTAGGCGTTCAAACTTATCGGGGGTTCTCGCCTTGGAGCGACGCTCCTGCGCAATCTCGCCAGGCAGATCAAATAATAGCGTGAGGTCAGGTTGGATCAATCCAGCCCCCCTCCCCTGCACCAGAGTCTCAAGCGTATTTAAAGCATCAAGTCTTAAACCCCTTCCACCACCCTGATACGCAAAGCTGGCATCGGTAAACCGGTCCGAGATCACAATCTTGCCGTCCTTTAAGGCGGGCTCGATAACTTGAGCTAGATGCTCACGCCTGGCAGCAAACATGAGCAAGGCTTCAGTCTCAATATGCATCGGTTCCTGCAGTAAGAGTTGCCTGAGCTTTTCACCCAAAGGGGTGCCACCTGGCTCACGAGTAATCACAACCTCATGATTGGGATAGCGCTGCCCTATATGCTTAGCAAAGGCCTCAAGGTGAGTACTCTTCCCAGCACCATCGATGCCCTCGAAGCTAATAAAAAAACCAGGGCGATTGATATTCATGGATCTACCTCACCGACTTGGTCGACGATTGCACAGGCAAGCGCTGATAGCGATCAACAGCGGCCTCGTGCTCTTTCAAGGATGCAGAAAAATGACTACTACCATTACCCTTAGCAACAAAATACAGCGCATTGGTGGGCGCAGGTTGCGCAGCGGCAATTAGTGATTCTTTGGAGGGCATTGCAATCGGAGTTGGGGGTAAGCCATAACGCATATAGGTATTGTAGGGAGTATCGCGGCGTAAATCGGTTTTTCGGATATTGCCATCAAATCGTGGGCCGATTCCATATATGACAGTGGGATCAGTTTGTAGCATCATGCCCTTTTTAAGCCGATTATGAAATACCCCAGAAATTAATCCACGCTCAGACGCCTGACCGGTTTCCTTCTCAATAATCGAGGCGAGGATCAGTAATTGATACGGACTCTTTAAGACCCGATCATTCGGTTGGCCTTGCAGATAAAGGTCCCATGCATTCGCTAATTGCTTTTGCATACCCACATACGCACGTTGATAAATACTCGAATCCAAATCATCCGGATCAAATACATAGGTGTCTGGAAATAACCACCCTTCTGCACTCGATTGCGTTAGACCTAAGAGCTTGGAGAGCTGTGCTCCACTAAGAGTATTCGTTTGATGAGTTAGCGCTGGATGCGCATCAATCACTGCCCGAACCTGCCAAATGGTCATGCCAGGAATAAGCTTCACAACCTCGCGCACTCGATCCCCCCGAGCCATTTGCAGCAGTATGCGACCCAAGCTTGCATTGGCCGGGAATTCATATGAACCGGGCTTTAATGACGAAGCGACTCCAAGTGATCGAGCGCCAATTTGGAAAACCAAGGCAGGAACCCTAATTCCCTGGTCTTGCAGCTGACTTGCGATCTTTGAGACCCCGGATTTCGGTAACACCTTAAAGCGCATAGGAACATTTGTTGCGTTAGCCTCAGTGGCCAAAGCAGGTTTGGATGGCACCACCCCCCATGTGAATAAAGCAAGGTAATACAGGCAAGCAACGCCAATGAGTAATGCAAGCCCAAGACCCAGTAACCGTTTACTCAGAGCCATGGTAAACAAAAAGGAATTTGATGACTTAGAAAGTTTTTGCACATACCGCTATGATAAAAGGCAAAGGAACTAATATGACCGTCATTAATCAAGTATCGCTATGAACCCACCCAAAATTTGCCGCTTACCAGACTGGGGTGTGATTCTGGTTGAGGGATCCGATGCAAGTTCTTTTTTACAAGGTCAGTTGACGAATTCAGTGCTCGGCTTAACCACCACCCCCTCTGGAGAAATCGCTTCTGGAAATTTGGCCGCCAGATTAACTGGATACTGTACTGCCAAGGGTCGCCTACTTGCATCTGCATGGATCAGTCTGCATGCTTCTCAATCGACACCGCAATACGCTTTATTTGTCTCACGCGATTTAACGGCGGCTTTTGCAAAACGACTGAGCATGTTCATTTTGCGCTCCAAAGTTGTGATCCGTGACGTCAGCGAAGATTGGCCAGTGTATGGAGCCCTTGAGCCCATCGAGAGTCTTCTGCCTCACCTTCCGACCGATTCAATTGCCTTAGCGATGCAAACCCCTGGCGATACAAATCCTTCAAAGCGGATTGTCTTTGCGTCCCAAATGACAGTCGACACCCAACTCAATTCAAGCGAGTGGAATGCCGCAGAAGTAGCCAGCGGTATTCCTCGAATTGTGGCGGCCACTCAAGATCAATTTGTTCCTCAAATGGTGAACCTGGAATCTGTGGGTGGGGTTGATTTCAAGAAAGGGTGCTACCCAGGCCAAGAAGTCGTTGCTCGCAGCCAATATCGAGGAGTGATTAAACGCCGCCTTTATTTGGCTAAAGCACAAATTCCATCTGAGTCCTGCCCACCAGCGACCGAGATTTTTCATGAAGAGGATCCAGGCCAACCGGCTGGAATGGTCGTGCTCTCAGCACCCAATCCAAATAGTCCTAATTGGGTAGATCTTCAAATCGAATGCAAATCAGAGCTTGCCCAAAGCGGCAAACTTCACCTTGGTAACGCCAGTGGCCCCAGTCTGGAGCTTGGAAAACTACCCTATTCCCTAATTGAGATTTAATCAGGCATAGTATTGGTATGTGCCTCATTTTATTTGCTTGGAAATCGCACCCAAAATACCCATTGGTGGTAGCTGCCAATCGGGATGAGTTCTACGAGCGCAATACCACTGGCATTTCTTGGTGGCCTGAGCATCCAGATGTATTAGCGGGGCGAGATCAGGCCGATGTGATTGGTAGTCCAGGTACCTGGTTAGGACTCAATCGGCAGGGGCGTTTCTCAGCGCTCACCAATGTGCGCTCACCCAGTGAGAAAAAACCCGATGCTAGAACGCGAGGCGAGCTACCCTATTTATATTTAACGAGCCCAGATAAACCTAATCACTTTATTGAGAAGCACAGTAAGCGCTTTGATCAGTACAACGGTTTTAATCTACTCATGGCTGATCTGAGTGATCCGAGTGATGCGCAAATGCATTGGGTGAGTAATCGCGTGGTGATGGGTAAATCTGTACGCCCCCGCAAAACATTTCCAAGTCAGCCCTTAACCCCAGGCGTCTATGGGCTATCGAATGCCATGCTCGATACGCCATGGCCTAAGGTGAACCACCGGATTGCTGCGTTTGCTCAAACTCTGGCCATGGATGGTGGCGGCTTAAAAAATGCTGATGCGTATCTACACGTATTGGCCGATGACCACCAGGCCCCCGAACGCGAACTTCCGAGCACCGGTGTTAGTTTGGAATGGGAGAAAGTGCTCTCCTCGGCATTTATTCGAACCGAACATTACGGTACGCGCTCAAGCACACTATTGCGAGTTCGTAACGACGGTAACTATGAGATGGTGGAGCGACGCTTTGATGCCAATGGCGTCATTGCACATGACGTAATTACCGGAAATTTAATTGGCTCTGCCTGGGCTAATTACTCGGTGTAGCAATGGCTTTTCCCCTTCAGGGTGACGATACCTGTCAATCAATTGCACCCACTCCCCTACCAGAGCCCTATTGGGTGGGATTCTCATCTTTGCTTGGGCGAGAGCTCGGTATTGCCCTCAATGAATCTGGTCTTCCTACCGACCCACTTTGGTTGGATGTCTTAAGTGGTAACGCGTTAGCAACCAAAGATCATATTTTCTCCAATCCAATCGCCACAGCGTACAGCGGACACCAATTTGGTATCTGGGCTGGCCAACTGGGCGATGGTCGCGCCATCCTCTTGGGCGACATTGGCCCCTATGAGATTCAGTTAAAAGGCTCTGGAATTACCCGCTATTCGCGCATGGGAGATGGCCGTGCTGTATTGCGTTCATCCATTCGTGAGTTTTTAGGTAGTGAGGCTATGTATGCTCTTGGCATACCAACTAGTCGAGCGCTAGCGGTGACGGGATCCAAAAAGCCAGTGATGCGCGAGACCCTTGAAACCGCAGCGGTCTGTACCCGCCTAGCGCCCAGCTTTCTACGCGTGGGTCATTTTGAGCACTATGCGGCTGCGCGCCAAACCGAACACCTCCAGCAATTGGCTGACTATCTACTCGATTTCCATTACCAAGAGTGCCGGGATAGTGTAGATCCCTACCTTTCTCTATTCTTAGCGATTAGTCATCGTAGCGCCGAGCTCGTTGCGCATTGGCAATCTGTGGGCTTTTGCCATGGTGTTCTAAATAGTGACAACATCAGTGTTTTGGGCCTTACGATTGATTACGGCCCCTTTGGAATGATGGATCGCTTCCAAATGGATCACATCTGCAACCACAGTGATTCCCAAGGAAGGTATGCCTATCATCGCCAACCACAAATTATGCATTGGAATATGGCGTGCTTAGCAGGCGGTATGTTGCCTTTATTGGAGAAGAAGTATTTAACCGAAGAAGCCCAGCAAAAATTACAAACCGCTCTCGAGCAATTTCCGACCCAATACCGTGAGGCGTGGCTGCGACGCTTTCGAGCAAAGCTGGGTTTAATGGATGAAGATACCAATGATTTCGCATTGATTGAGAACTTATTGCAACTCATGCATCAAAATCGAGTGGATTTCACAACGACGTTCCGTCTTTTTGCTCAGGTCCAATCGCAAGCCGATAATCAATCCAATCCATTGCGAGATCACTTCATTGACCTCCAAGCCTTTGACGCTTGGATGCAATCCTATTTGGATCGATTAAAACTTGAACAGCAGTCTGATCTCATTCGACAGAATGGCATTCTCAACACCAATCCAAAATTTGTTTTGCGCAACTACCTCGCACAACACGCCATCGAACTAGCCCAGCAGGATGATTTTTCTGAAGTCCAAAAGCTCTTACAGATCCTTGAAAATCCTTTTGCAGAACAGCCTGAGCATGAGGCTTTCTCGGCGCCTCCCCCTAAAGAGCTCGAGGATATTGTCCTTAGCTGCTCCTCTTAATCCTTCTTTACAATCCAAGCTAT